>NZ_JBHWCL010000003.1:0-141248 GCF_042735125.1 Kitasatospora sp. NPDC059599
CCACGACGCAACGTCCCCAACACCACCGCATCCACACCCGCGGCCTCCACCGACTCCCCCACCGCCACACCCAGCACCGCATGCGGACCGGACTCGACGAAGAACCGGAAACCCTCCCCCAGCAACGCCGCCGTGGCCCGCCCGAACTCCACCGTCTCCCGCAGATTCCGGTACCAGTACTCGGCGTCCAGGACCTCCGTGTCCAACCAACCGCCCGTCACCGTCGAGAAGAACGGCACAGAACCCGAGACAGGAACGATCCCGGCCAGATCGGACAACAACCGCTCACGGACCTCCTCCACATGCACGGAATGCGACGCGTAGTCGACCTCGATCAGACGCGCCCGCACCCCCTCCCCGACCAACGCCTCGACCAGTGCCGCCACCGCGTCCGCGTCACCCGACACCACCGTCGACGACGGACCGTTCACCGCCGCCACCGACAACCGGCCCACACGTTCCCGCACCGCCTCCACCGGCAAGGGAACCGACGCCATCCCGCCACGGCCCGCCAACACCCCCACCGCACGAGAACGCAACGCCACCACCCGCGCCCCGTCCTCCAGACTCAGACCACCCGCCACACACGCCGCCGCGACCTCGCCCTGGGAATGGCCCACCACCGCATCCGGAACCACACCGAACGAACGCCACACCTCCGCCAGCGACACCATCACCGCCCACAACACCGGCTGCACCACATCGACCCGGGCGAGCAACCACTCCGAGCCCAACGCCTCCGCCAACGACCAATCCACATAAGGCGCCAGCGCACGCTCGCACTCCGCCATCCGCCCCGCGAACACAGCCGATTCGGCCAACAACTCCGCGGCCATCCCCACCCACTGCGAACCCTGACCCGGAAACACCAACACCGAACGACCGTCGACCGGGCGACCGCCGTCCCACGCTCCCGAGTCGTCGTCGGCCATCCGGCCCAGCAGGGTGTGGAGTTGGTCCCGGTCCCCGACCAGTGCCTTCCGGTACTCGAAGGCGGTGCGCGTGTGCAGAGCGGATCCGATGTCGCGCGGGTCGACCCCGGGGTTGCCGTCCAGGTGGCGGCGCAGCCGGTCGGCCTGGAGGCGCAGTGCCTGCGGGCTCTTCGCCGACAGCAGCCAGGGCACCGCCGGCAGGGGGGTGCGCTCGGCCGGCGGGCCGTCGTCCTCCAGGGGGGTGTGTTCGAGGATGGTGTGGACGTTGGTGCCGCTCAGGCCGAAGGAGGACACTCCGGCCCGGAAGGGGCGGCCGTGGGACGGCCAGGGCTGCTGCTCGGTCGCGAGGGCCAGCGCTCCGCGCGTCCAGTCGACGTGGCCGGAGGGCCTGCTGACGTGCAGGGTGCGGGGCACCTGCCCGTGCTGCATGGACAGCACCGTCTTGATGACCCCCGCCACACCCGATGCTGCCTGGGCGTGGCCGAGGTTGGACTTGAGGGAGCCGACCAGCAGGGGCCGTCCGGCGGGCCGGTCCTGGCCGTAGGTGGCCAGCAGGGCCTGCGCCTCGATGGGGTCGCCGAGGGTGGTGCCGGTGCCGTGCGCCTCCACCACGTCCACCTCGGACGCCGTCAGGCCCGCGTCCGCGAGCGCCGCCCGGATCACCCGCTGCTGCGACGGACCGTTGGGGGCGGAGAGTCCGTTGCTGGCGCCGTCCTGGTTGACGGCGGAGCCGCGTACCACCGCCAGTACCGGGTGTCCGTTGCGGCGGGCGTCCGACAGCCGCTCCAGCAGCAGGACGCCGACGCCTTCGCCCATGCCCATGCCGTCCGCGTCGTCCGAGAAGGCCTTGCAGCGGCCGTCCTCGGCGAGTCCCCGTTGCCGGGAGAAGCTGATCAGGGCGCCGGGGGTCGCCATCAGGGCGACGCCGCCGACCAGGGCGAGGGAGCAGTCGCCGCCGCGCAGGGCCCGGCCGGCGTAGTGCATGGCGACGAGTGAGGAGGAGCAGGCCGTGTCGATGGTCACGGCGGGGCCTTCGAGACCCAGGGTGTAGGCGACCCGGCCGGATACGACGCTGGGTGCGCTGCCGGTGAGCAGGTGGCCGTCTCCTTCCTCCGACTGGGCGACGACGGCCGCGTAGTCGGCGTAGTTGACGCCGGTGAACACTCCGGTGCGGCTGCCGCGCAGGGCGGCCGGGTCGATGGCGGCGCGTTCGATCGCCTCCCACGTGGTTTCCAGGAGCAGCCGCTGCTGGGGGTCCATGGCCAGGGCTTCGCGCGGCGAGATGCCGAAGAACTCCGCGTCGAAGTCGGCGGCGTCGTGCAGGAAGCCGCCCCGCCGGGTGGTCGAGGTGCCGGGGCGGTCGGGGTCGGGGTCGTAGAGGACTTCGAGGTCCCAGCCGCGGTCGGTGGGGAAGTCCGAGACGGCGTCGCCGCCGTCGGCGAGCAGGCGCCACAGGTCTTCGGGGGTGCCGATGCCGCCGGGGAAGCGGCAGGCCATGGACACGATCGCGACCGGCTCGTCGTCGGGCGCGGGCGGGTGCGCGGCGGCGTCCGGGGCGGCGGGGTCCGGGTCGGCGGCCTGCCGGCCGAGCAGTTCGGCGCGGATCTCCCGGGCGAGCGCGGTGGACGACGGGTGGTCGAAGATCAGCGTGGACGGCAGCCGCAGTCCGGTGGCGGTGTTGAGCCGGTTGCGGAGTTCGACTGCGGTGAGGGAAGCGAAGCCCATGTCCTGGAACGCCGCGCCGGGCCGGATCGCGTCCACCGAGGGATGGCCGAGGACGGCTGCCGCGTGGGTGCGGACCAGGTCGAGCAGCAGGCGGTGCTGTTCGGATTCGGCGAGGGCGGCGAGCCGTTGGCGCAGCAGTGCGGCGGCGGGTGCCTCCGTGTCGCCGGTCGCGGCTTCCAGGGCGCGGCGGGCTTCGGGGATGCCGGTGAGCAGCGGGCTGCGGCGGGTGGAGGTGAAGACGGCGGCGAACTGCTCCCAGTCGACGTCGGCGACGGCGAGTACGGTCTCGTCGTCGTCGAGTGCCTGCTGCAGGGCGTGGACCGCGAGGTCGGGGGCGATCCGGGGCAGGCCGTGCTGCTCCAGGTTGAACAGGTCGGCGTCCGCTCCGGCGATGCGGTCCTGGAAGGGGTTCTCGGCCTGCCAGATGCCCCAGTCGACGGTGGTGGCGGTGAGGCCGCGGGCCCGGCGGTGCTGGGCCAGGGCGTCGAGGTAGGCGTTGGCTGCGGCGTAGGCGCCGTGGTCGCCGCTGCCCCAGACCCCGGCGATCGAGGAGAACAGGACGAAGGCGTCGAGTTCGCGGTCGAGCAGGGCGTCGAGGTGTTCGGCGCCGGCGGCCTTGGCGGCGACGATCTGTTCGAACGCGGACATCGGTGTGCCGTCCAGGGGGGCGAGCGCGACGAACGCGGCCGCGTGGACGACCGCGGTGACCGGGTCGCCCGCCGTGTCCAGGCCGGTGAGCAGTTCCGCCACGGCCTGACGGTCCGCCAGGTCGCAGACGGGCAGGGTCAGTCGTACGCCGAGGGCGGCCAGTTCCGCGGCGAGTTCGGCCGCGCCGGGTGCCTGGGGGCCGCGGCGGCCGGGCAGGACGAGGTGGGTGGCGCCGCTGCGGGCCAGCCAGCGGACGAGGTGCGGGCCGACGGCTCCGGTGCCGCCGGTCAGCAGGACGGTGCCGCGGGGCTTCCAGTGCTTCGTACGGCTGTCGGTCCGGGGGGCGCGCCGGAGGCGGCGGGCCAGCAGGCCGGTGGGGCGCAGGGCGAGCTGGTCCTCGCGGCCGAGGCCGTCCGGGCCGGTGCCGGGGGCCGCCAGGACGGCGGCGAGGCGGGTCCTGGCGCGGGCGTCGAGGTTCGGCGGCAGGTCGATGAGTCCGCCCCAGCGGGCGGACAGTTCCAGCGCGGCCACCAGTCCGGTGCCCCAGACCAGTGCCTGGCGGGGGTGGGTGACCGGGTCGTCCTGGCCCGTGGACACGGCCCCGGCGGTGGCGCACCACAGGGGTGCGGTGAGCGCGAGGTCGCCCAGGGCCTGCACCAGGACGACGGTGAGTGCCGTCCCGGTGGGCAGGGCCGGGTGGTCGGGGTGGGGCCGGTCGTCGGCGGCCAGCAGCGACAGCACGCCCGTCGGGACGCGGTCGCCGAGGGCGGTGGCGAGCGTGTCCGCGAGGTCCGTGCGGCGGACGGCGTCGGCGGTGAGTTCGGCCGTGACGACGGTGGCGCCCGCTTCGGTGAGGGCGAGCAGCGGGCCGCGTACCCGGGCGTCGTCGTGGTGTCCGGCGGGCAGGACGACGAGCCAGGTGCCGGCGGCGGGGGTGGCGGCCGGCGGGTCGGGCAGGGGCTGCCAGCCGATGCGGTAGCGCCAGGAGTCGATGACGCTCTCGTCGCGCCGCTGTTTGCGCCAGCCCCGCAGGGCGGGCAGGACAGGGGCGAGGGCGTCCTCGTCGACGGCGAGGTGGGCGGCGATCTCGGCCGGGGCGTCGTGGTCGACCATGTGCCAGAAGGCCGTGTCGTGCGGGTCGGCGGCGGCCGGTCCGGTGCCGGGCGCCGCCTCCGGCTCCGGTTCCAGCCAGTAGCGCCGCAGCTGGAAGGGGTATCCGGGCAG
Source organism: Kitasatospora sp. NPDC059599 (assembly GCF_042735125.1). Lineage (NCBI taxonomy): Bacteria > Bacillati > Actinomycetota > Actinomycetes > Kitasatosporales > Streptomycetaceae > Kitasatospora > Kitasatospora sp. NPDC059599. The sequence continues at coordinate 4,530 of NZ_JBHWCL010000003.1, forward strand.
GGCGGTCGGGCGGGCGCCGGTGCCGGCGTACACCGCGGACCAGTCGACGGCCGCGCCGGCCACCCACAGTTCGGCGGCCGAGCGCAGGGCCCGGCGCAGTCCGCCCTCGTCGCGGCGCAGGGTGCCGACGACCACGGGCGGCTCCTCGGCGCCGGTGGCCTCGGCGGTGTCCTGGAGGGCCATGGTCAGCACCGGGTGCGGCGACACCTCGACGAAGACCTCGTGGCCCTGTTCGATCAGGGAGCGGACGGCGGCATCGAAGCGGACGGTCCCGCGGAGGTTGCGGTACCAGTAGTCGGCGTCCATGACCGTGGTGTCGAGCCGGTCGCCGGTGACGGTGGAGAACAGCGGAATCCGGGCCGGGAGCGGGCGTACGCCGGCCAGCGCGGCCAGCACCTCGGACCTGATCCCTTCGACCTGGGCCGAGTGCGAGGCGTAGTCCACGGGTACGGACCGGGCCCGTACGCCCTGTGCGGCGCAGTGGGCGAGCAGTTCGGCCAGGGCCTGGGTCCCGCCCGAGACCACCACGGCGGCGGGCCCGTTGACGGCGGCCACCGACAGCTTCTCGGCCCAGGGGGCGATCTCGGCGCGGACCCGGTCCTCGGGCAGGGACACCGCGACCATGCCGCCGCGTCCGGCCAGCGCCCGGATGGCCCGGCTGCGCAGGGCGACGACCTTCGCCCCGTCCTCCAGGCTCAGCGCTCCCGCCACCACGGCGGCGGCGATCTCGCCCTGGCTGTGCCCGACCACGGCGTCGGGTCGGACGCCCCAGGACTCCCAGTGCGCGGCCAGTGACACCATCACCGCCCACAGCACCGGCTGCACCACGTCCACCCGTTCCAGGGAGGGTGCCCCGGGCGCGCCCTCCAGGACGGCGGGGAGCCGCCAGTCGACATGGGCGGAGAGGGCGGCGTCGCAGGCGGCGAGGCGGTCCCGGAAGGCGGGGCTGGTGGCGAGCAGGTCCTGTGCCATGCCGGCCCACTGGGAGCCCTGGCCGGGGAACACCAGGGCCGTCCGGCCCTCGACGGCCCGGCCGGTGCCCGCGACGACATCGGCGGGCGTGGCCGGGGCGGTGGAGAGGTCCGTGCCCGGCCCGGGCAGGGCGGCGAGGCCGTCCAGCAGTGCGGGGCGCCCGTCGCCGATCACCACGGCCCGGTGGTCGAAAGCGGACCGGGTGGTCGCCAGCGAGAATCCGATGTCGGCCGCCCGTGCGGGCGCGTCCGTGGCGAGCCGGGCGCGCAGCCGGGCCGCCTGGTCCCCGAGCGCGGACGCGGTGCGGCCGGACAGCACCCAGGGCAGCACGGCCCCGGGCGCGCCCGCCCCGGCTGCGGTGTCCGGGCCGTCGGTCGCTGCTTCCGGTCCGTCGGCCTGTTCCGGCTCCGGTGCCTGTTCGAGGACGACGTGCGCATTGGTGCCGCTCATGCCGAACGAGGACACCCCGGCCCGGCGCGGCCGGTCGACGGCGGGCCAGTCGCGGGCCTCGGTGAGGAGTTCGACGGCGCCCGAGGACCAGTCGGCGTGCGGGGTGGGCGCGTCCACGTGCAGGGTGCGGGGCAGGACGCCGTGCCGCAGCGCGAGCACCGTCTTGATGACCCCGGCGACCCCGGCGGCGGCCTGGGTGTGCCCGATGTTCGCCTTCAGCGACCCCAGCCACAACGGACGCCCGGCGGGCCGGTCCTGACCGTAGGTGGCCAGCAGCGCGTCGGCCTCGATCGGGTCGCCGAGGGTGGTACCGGTGCCGTGCGCCTCCACCGCGTCCACGTCGGACGCCGTCAGCCCCGCATCCGCGAGCGCCGCCCGGATCACCCGCTGCTGGGAGGGTCCGTTGGGGGCGGTCAGGCCGTTGCTGGCACCGTCCTGGTTGATCGCCGAACCGCGCAGCACGGCCAGCACCGGGTGGCCGTTGCGGCGCGCGTCCGACAGCCGCTCCAGCAGCAGCATTCCCACGCCCTCGCCCCAGCCGGTGCCGTCCGCGGCCGCCGCGAACGGCTTGCAGCGGCCGTCGGCGGACATCGCGCCCTGCCGGCTGAACTCGACGAACACCGCCGGCAGCGCCATCACGCTGACCCCACCGGCGAGCGCGAGCGAGCACTCACCGGCCCGCAGGGCGCGCGCCGCGAGGTGCAGCGCCACCAGCGAGGCCGAACAGGCGGTGTCCACGGTGACGGCGGGGCCTTCGAGACCGAGCGCGTAGGACACCCGCCCGGACATCACGCTCATCGAGTTCCCCGTCATCAGGAAACCCTGGACGGCTTCGGCGGCGCCGGAGCCCAGCGTCGCGTACCCCTGGTCGATGGCTGCGGCGAACACCCCGGTACGGCTGCCCCGCAGGGTGAGCGGGTCGATGCCGGCCTGCTCGACGGCCTCCCAGGACGCCATCAGCAGAAGCCGCTGCTGCGGGTCCATCGCGACCGCCTCGCGGGGCGAGATGCCGAAGAACTCCGGGTCGAAGTCCGCCGCGCCGTCCAGGAACGCCCCCCGCCCGGGGACGGTGCCGCCGGACGGCCAGGCGGTCTCCCAGCCCCGGTCGTCGGGGACGGGCCCGATGGTGTCGCGGCCTTCGGCGAGCAGTTCCCACAGGTCCTCGGGGGTGCGGACGCCGCCGGGGAAGCGGCAGCTCATCGCCACGATCGCGATCGGCTCGCTCGTGCGGGCCTCGGCCTCCCGGAGCCGCTGCCGGGTGTCCCGCAGGTCGATGGTCACCCGGTTGAGGTAGTCGCGCATCCTCTGGTCGCTCACTGGACACCGCTGCTTTCGTCTCGGGCTGCTCGGGTCTCGTCTCGGGCTGCGCGGGGTGCGCGGGGTCCGCGGACCGGTGCCCTGGTCATGCGGATCCCAACTGCCGGTCGATGTAGTCGAACACCTCGTCGTCGCTGGCCGCCTCGATCAGGTCGGGGGCAAGGTCGTCCGCGTCGCCCGTGGGGCGGGCGGTGGTGGCCGGTGTCCCGCCGGGCAGCGGGCGGGACAGCACGTCCCGTATCCGGGCGGCGAGTTCGTCGCTGACGCCGTCCGGCGGCAGGGCGTCGAGCAGGGTCTCCAGGGTGTCGAGCCCGGCCCGGACCGCCGCGTCGCCCGTCGGGCGGGCGGCGGTGGCCCGCTCGGCGAGGTGGCGTGCCAGTGCCTCCGGGGTGGGGTGGTCGAAGACGAGCGCGGCCGGCAGCCGCAGCCCGGTCGAGGACACCAGCCGGTTGCGCAGTTCGACCCCGGTGAGGGAGTCGAAGCCGACGTCCTTGAACGGGCGGGCCGGGCGGATCAGGTTCGGCGAGGTGTGGCCGAGCACCGCCGCGGCGTTGCCGCGCACCAGGTCGAGCAGGGTCCGGTACAGCTCGGCCTCGGGCAGCTCGGCGAGCTGCCGCGCCATCGAGCGGGCCGGCGCCGCGGCGGAGGCGGAACCGGTACGGGCGGGGCGGACCAGGCCGCGGAGCACAGCGGGCAGTCGGTCGTCCGCCCGCAGCACGGACGGGGCGATCCTGGCCGCGAGCCGGTAGGCGTACGGGGAGTCCAGTGCCGCGTCGAACAGGGCGAGGCCCTCCGCCGAGGTCAGCGCGCCCGCCCCGACGCCCCGGCCCGCGGTGACCGCGGCGGTCATCCCGCTGCGCTCCTCCCACAGGCCCCAGCCGATGGACAGGCCGGGCAGCCCCTCGGCCCGGCGTTCGGCGGCGAGGGCGTCGAGGACCGCGTTGGCGGCGGCGTAGTTCGCCTGCCCGGCCGCGCCGAACTGGGCGGTGCCCGAGGAGAACAGGACCAGCGCCGAGAGGTCGAGGTCCCGGGTGAGTTCGTGCAGGGCCAGCGCCGCGTCCGCCTTGGGCCGCAGGACGCGGTCGAGCCGGTCCGGTGTCAGCCCCGCGATCGTGGCGTCGTCCAGGACACCGGCCGCGTGGACGACGGCGGTGAGCGGGTGCGCGGCGGGCACCGACCCGAGCAGGGCGGCGAGCGCGGCGCGGTCGGCGACGTCGCAGGCTGCGACGGTCACCGACGCCCCGAGCCCGGTCAGTTCCCGTACCAGCTCCGGCATTCCGTCGGCGGATCCGCCCCGGCGGCCCGCCAGCAGCAGGTGCCGGGTGCCGTGCGCGACGACCAGGTGCCGGGCCAGGAGCCGTCCCAGGGTGCCGGTGGCCCCGGTGACCAGGACAGTCCCTTCGGGGTCCGGCGGAGCGGGCAGCAGCAGGACGTTCTTGCCGGTGCCCCGGGCCTGGCTGAGCGAGCGCAGGGCGGCCGGGGCCTGCCGGACGTCCCAGCCGGTGACGGGCAGAGGACGCAGCACTCCCTGCCGGAACAGGTCCAGGACGTCGGCGAGCATCTCGCCGATGCGCTCCGGACCGGCTTCCATCAGGTCGAACGCCCGGTAGCGCACCCCGGGGTGCTGCCGGGCGACCGTCTCGGGGTCGCGGACGTCGGTCTTGCCCATCTCCACGAACCGGCCGCCGTTCGGCAGCAGCCGCAGACCGGCGTCGACGAACTCCCGCGCCAGGCTGTCGAGTACGACGTCGACGCCCCGCCCGCCGGTGGCCGTCAGGAACGTCTCGGCGAAGTCGGTGGTACGGGTCGAGGCGATGTGCGCGGCGTCCAGTCCGCCGGCCCGCAGGACGTCCCACTTGGCGGGAGAGGCGGTCGCGAACACCCGCGCACCGGCGTGCCGGGCGAGTTGCACCGCCGCCATGCCGACACCGCCGGCCGCGGCGTGGACCAGGACCGATTCCCCGCGCCGCAGTCCGCCGAGATCGAACAGACCGTAGTAGGCGGTGAGGAACACCACCGGCACGGATGCGGCGCGGGCGAAGGACCAGCCCGCCGGCATCCGGGCGACGGTACGGCGGTCGGCGACGGCGGTCGGGCCGAACGCGCCCCCGAAGATCCCCATCACCCGGTCCCCGGGTACCAGGTCGTCCACACCCGGGCCCACCTCGATGACGGTTCCTGCGCCCTCGCTGCCCAGGCCCTGCTGTTCGGGGTCGGGGTCCAGGCCGAGCGCGGCGATGACGTCGTGGAAGTTCAGCCCGGCGGCGCGCACCGCGATCCGTACCTCACCCTTGCCCAGCGGGGCGAGGGCCGCAGGCGCGGGCTCCGCCACGATGTCCTCCACGGAGCCCCGGCCGTCGGTGGTGAGCCGCCAGGCGGCGCCGTCCGGCAGGGACAGCGTGCCGTCCGGCCGTCCGCCGCGGACCAGCCGCGGCAGCAGCGGCGGGCCGGTCCGCAGCGCCAGCTCGGGTTCCCCGGCGGCGAGCGCCGCAGGCAGGGCGTCAGCCGGCTCGCCGGTCCCGGCCGCGTCGATGAGGACGAAGCGCCCGGGGTGCTCGGCCCGCGCGCTGCGCACCAGGCCCCACAGGGCGGCCTGGGCGGGATCGACGGGATGGTCGACCGGTCCGGTACGGACCGCGTCCCTGGTGAGCAGGGCCAGCCTGGCCGCAGCGAACCGCTCGTCGGCCAGCCACTGCTGTACGAGGGCGAGGCCCTGGTGTGCGGTGGCGCGGACCCGGTCGGCGGGGTGGGGCAGGTCGGCGGTGGCGACGGCCGCCACGATCACCTCGGGGAGGGCGGCGCCCGCTTCGAGAGCGGCCCCCAGGGCGTCGATGTCCTGCCATGACACCGCGCCGGGGACGGCACCGCCGAGGGCGGCCCAGGCGGGCACGGCGGTGTCGGCCGGGTCGGTGGCCGGGGTCCAGTCGAGGCGGTACAGCAGGTCGGCGTGGGCGGTCGCGGAGAGCGGCCCGCCGGCGGCCGGAGGCCGCAGCAGCAGGGCCTCCACGTCGAGCACCTGCCGTCCGGACAGGTCGTGGGCGTGCAGGGTCACGGTGTCCGGCGCGTCGGTGGCGAGCCGCACGCGCAGCGTGGTGGCCCCGGTGATCCCGCTGGTCACGCCGTTCCAGCTGAAGGGCAGCCGGGCCCGGCCGTCCTGGTCGGGCAGCAGTGCGGCGATCTGGAGGGCCGCGTCCAGCAGCGCGGGGTGCAGCACGCATCCGGCGGCGTCGGCGTGCTGCGGCTCCGGCAGCACCACCTCGGCGAACACCTCGCCGCCGCGGAGCCACGCGGCACCGATGCCGCGGAACGCGGGGCCGTAGTGGTAGCCGGCCTCGGCGAAGCGCTCGTAGAGGTCGCCGGTGTCCACGGGTTCGGCACCGGACGGCGGCCAGCTCAGCAGACCGGCCGGGGCTCCGGCCGGGTCCCCGGCGGGCCGGGGTACCAGGGTGCCGGTGGCGTGCTCGGTCCAGGGCGCGGCGGCGTCCCGTGCCGTACGGGCGAACACGCCGAGCCTGCGCCGACCGTCGCCGTCGGGTGCGGCGACCCGGAGCTGTAGGTGGACGGCTCCCTCCTCCGGGAGCACGAGCGCCGATCCGAGGGTGAGTTCCTCGACCACCGGGCAGTCCGCCTCGGCCCCGGCGCGCATCGCGAGTTCGAGAAACGCCGTGCCGGGGAAGAGGACGACGCCCGACACCGCGTGGTCGGCGAGCCAGGGGTGGGTACGCAGCGAGATCCGGCCGCTGAGCAGCAACTCATCGGAGTCCGCGACCTGCGTCGCCGCGCCGAGCAGCGGGTGCCCGGTCGTGGCGAGACCCGCCGAGGCGACGTCCCAGCTCGTGGTCGGAACGTCGAGCCAGTAGCGGCTGCGCTGGAAGGCGTACGTCGGCAGGTCCACCCGCCGCGCCCCCGGGAACGCACCCGACCAGTCCACCCCCAACCCGCGCTCCCACCCGCGGCCCACCGCACGCAACACCTGCGCCAGACCGCCCTCCCCACGACGCAACGTCCCCAACACCACCGCATCCACACCCGCGGCCTCCACCGACTCCCCCACCGCCACACCCAGCACCGCATGCGGACCGGACTCCACGAAGAACCGGAAACCCTCCCCCAGCAACGCCGCCGTGGCCCGCCCGAACTCCACCGTCTCCCGCAGATTCCGGTACCAGTACTCGGCGTCCAGGACCTCCGTGTCCAACCAACCGCCCGTCACCGTCGAGAAGAACGGCACCGAACCCGAGACAGGAACGATCCCGGCCAGATCGGACAACAACCGCTCACGGACCTCCTCCACATGCACGGAGTGCGACGCGTAGTCGACCTCGATCAGACGCGCCCGCACCCCCTCCCCGACCAAGGCCTCGACCAGTGCCGCCACCGCGTCCGCGTCACCCGACACCACCGTCGACGACGGACCGTTCACCGCCGCCACCGACAACCGGCCCACACGTTCCCGCACCGCCTCCACCGGAAGAGGCACCGACGCCATCCCGCCACGGCCCGCCAACGCACCCACCGCACGGGAACGCAACGCCACCACCCGGGCCCCGTCCTCCAGACTCAGACCACCCGCCACACACGCCGCCGCGACCTCGCCCTGGGAATGGCCCACCACCGCATCCGGAACCACACCGAACGAACGCCACACCTCCGCCAGCGACACCATCACCGCCCACAACACCGGCTGCACCACATCGACCCGGGCGAGCAACCGCTCCGAGCCCAGCGCCTCCGCCAACGACCAATCCACATAAGGCGCCAGCGCCCGCTCGCACTCCGCCATCCGCCCCGCGAACACAGCCGATTCGGCCAACAACTCCGCAGCCATCCCCACCCACTGCGAACCCTGACCCGGGAACACCAACACCGAACGACCGGAAACCAACCCGCCGCCGGCCACCGCAGCGCCCTGCGACAGCGCGGTCAGGTGCTCGGCGAGGTTCTCCTCCGTGCCCACCAGCACCGCGCGGTGTGCCAGCGCGCTGCGGCCCGTGGCCAGGGAGAAGGCCACGTCCGTAGCGCGGACGCCCGAACCGTCGCCGATCCGGGCCGACAGCGCGGCGGCCTGGGCGCGCAGCGCCTCCGGAGTGCGCGCCGAGAGGAGCAGGGGGACGGCGGCGGGTGCGGTCTCCGGTGTCCCGGGCCGGTCGACGAGCGTGTCCGCGGAAGCTGTCGGGTCGTCCGGGGCCTGTTCGAGGATGACGTGGGCGTTGGTGCCGCTGACGCCGAAGGAGGACACGCCGGCCCGCCGCGGGCGGCCCGTGTCGTCCCACGTACGGGCCTCCGTCAGCAGTCGGCCGGCTCCCGTCGACCAGTCCACCTCGGGCGTCGGCCCGTCCACGTGCAGTGTCTTGGGCATCACGCCGTGCCGCAGGGCGAGCACCGACTTGATGACCCCCGCCACACCGGCGGCAGCCGAGGCGTGGCCGATGTTGGACTTCAGCGAGCCGATCCACACCGGACGGTCCGCCGGACGGTCCTGCCCGTACGTGGCCAGCAGGGCCTGCGCCTCGATCGGGTCGCCCAGCCGCGTCCCCGTGCCGTGCGCCTCCACCACGTCCACCGCGGACGCCGGCAGCCTCGCGTCCGCGAGCGCCGCCCGGATCACCCGCTGCTGCGACGGGCCGTTCGGCGCCGTCAGGCCGTTGCTCGCACCGTCCTGGTTCACCGCCGAGCCACGGATCACCGCCAGCACCGGATGCCCGTTGTGCCGCGCGTCCGACAGGCGCTCCACCAGCAGCATGCCGACGCCCTCGCCGAAGGCGGTGCCGTCGGCTGCCGCGGCGAAGGACTTGCAGCGGCCGTCCGGGGCGAGTCCGCCCTGTCGGCTGAACTCGACGAACAGTTCGGGGCTGCACATCACGTTGACCCCGCCGGCAAGTGCCAGCGAGCATTCGCCGGACCGCAGCGCCCGTACCGCGAGGTGCAGGGCCACCAGCGAGGACGAGCACGCCGTGTCGACGGTGACCGCGGGGCCTTCCAAGCCGAAGAAGTAGGCCAGGCGTCCGGAGACGATGCTGCCCGAGTTGCCGGTGCCGAGGAATCCTTCGACGTCCTCGGGGATGTAGGGCAGCAGCCGGGCGGCGTAGTCCTGCTGCATCAGGCCGACGTACGTGCCGACGGGGGCGCCGCGCAGGGCGGCCGGGTCGATGGCCGCGCGCTCGAAGAGTTCCCAGGTGGTCTCCAGCAGCAGCCGCTGCTGCGGGTCCATGGCCAGGGCCTCGCGCGGCGAGATGCCGAAGAACTCCGCGTCGAAGTCGGCGGCGTCGTACAGGAAGCCGCCGTCGCGGGTGATGGAGGTGCCGATGCGGTCGGGATCGGGGTCGTAGAGGGCTTCGACGTCCCAACCGCGGTCGGTGGGGAACCCGGAGACGCCGTCGCGGCCCTCGGACAGCATCCGCCACAGGTCCTCGGGTGAGCGGACGCCGCCGGGGAGGCGGCAGGCCGCGGCGACGATCGCGATCCGGTCGTCGTCCGCGTCCCGGTTCCGGTCGGCCGGCCCCGCGGGTACGGCGGGCAGGGCGGCGGCGGCCGTTTCCGGGTCCGTGAGCCCGGTGCCCAGGAAGTCCGCGAGCGCCGCCGGGGTCGGGTGGTCGAACACCAGGCTGGCGGGGAGCCGCAGGCCGGTGGCGGCGTTCAGGCGGTTGCGCAGTTCCACCGAGGCCAGCGAGTCGAATCCCAGTTCGCGGAAGGCCCGTCCGGCGTCGACGGTGTCCGGGGAGGCGTGGCCGAGGACTACTGCCGCGTGGGTGCGGACGAGTTCGACGAGCAGCCGGGTCCGCCCGGTGCCGTCGAGGGCCGCGAGGCGCCGGCGCAGGGCGTTGTCGTCGGCCCTCGCCTCCGCGGCCGTGGCCGCCCGGCGCGGCGGTGTGCGCACCAGGCCGCGCAGCAGCGGCGGCAGGGTGCCGTCCGCCGCCGCGGACCGCAGGGCCGCGGCGTCGAGGCGCATCGGGACCAGGGCGGCCCGGTCCACGGTGAGGGCGGTGTCGAGGAGCGCGAGTCCTCGCTCGGTGGAGAGTGGCGGCATCCCGGACCGGGCGAGGCGTCGTACGTCGTCCTCGTCCAGGTGTCCGGTGAGGGCGCTGGGCTGCTCCCACAGGGTCCAGGCCAGGGACTGGCCGGCCAGCCCTGCCGCCCGGCGCTGAGTGGCCAGGGCGTCGAGGAAGGCGTTGGCGGCGGCGTAGTTGGCCTGTCCGGGGCCGCCGAAGGTGCCCGCGGCCGAGGAGAAGAGCACGAAGTGCGTGAGGTCGAGGTCGCGGGTCAGTTCGTGCAGGTGGAGGGCGGCGTCGACCTTGGGGCGCAGCACGGCGTCCACCCGTTCGGGGGTGAGTGCGGTGACGACGCCGTCGTCGAGGGTGCCCGCGGTGTGGACCACGGCGGCCAGCGGGTGCGCGGGCGGCAGGTCCGCGAGTACGGCGGCCAGGCCGACCCGGTCGGCGGCGTCGCAGGCGACGATGGCGGTCTCGGCTCCCAGCGCGGCGAGTTCGGCCCGCAGTTCTTCGGCTCCGGCAGCGGCCGGGCCGCCGCGGGAGAGCAGCAGCAGGTGCCGGACGCCGTGCCCGGTGACCAGCCGGCGGGCGACATGGGAGCCGAGCAGGCCGGTGCCGCCGGTGATGAGGACCGTGCCGTCCGGGTCGAAGGCCCGGAGGGGCCCTGCCGCGTCGTCCGAGAGGTCCGGGTCGTTCCTGAGGACTCGGACCAGCCGGGGTACGCGGACGTCGTCGCCGCGGACCGCGGACTGCGGTTCTCCCGAGGCGAGGGCCGCGGCGACGCCCGCAGAGGTGCCGTGCTCGTCGTCGGCGTCGAGGTCGAGCAGGGCGAAGCGCCCGGGGTGTTCGGACCGGGCCGAGCGGACCAGGCCCCAGAGCGCGCTGTGCGCGGGGTTGCGTACGTCCTCCCCCTCCCCGGCGCCGACCGCGCCCCGGGTGGCGAACACCAGGCGCGAGCCGGCGAAGCGGTCGTCGGCGAGCCAGGTCCGGACGTCGGCGAGGGCCTGGTGGACGGCCGCGCGGACGGCCGCGGCCGGTCCGGCCGTGGCTGCGGGCTCCGCGCAGGCGAGCAGGACCGTTTCGGGCACCGGGGCTCCGGCGTCGACAGCGGCCACCAGGGTGGCCAGATCCGCGGTGCGGTGGACCGGTGCGGCACTGCCGCGCGGGGGTGCGGTGACCCACTCCGTCGCGTAGAGGTCCTGGTGGTGGCGGCCGTGGGGGGCGCGGTCGGCGCCGAGGCCGACGGTGCCCGCGGGCCGCAGGACCAGCGCGTCCACGGTCGCGACGGGGGCGCCGGTCGCGTCGGCGACGGCGAGCGTCACCGCGTCGGGTCCGGCCGGGGCGAGCCGGATGCGGATCGCGTCGGCACCGGCGGCATGCAGGGTCACGCCGCTCCAGGAGAACGGCAGCCGTCCCTCGGGGTGGGCGTCCGCGCCAGGGGTGCCCGGCACGCCGGTGGCGTGCAGGGCCGCGTCCAGCAGGGCCGGGTGCAGGCCGAAGCGGGCGGCGTCGGGTGCGAGCCCGGCGGGCACGACGGCCTCCGCGAACAACTCGTCGCCGCGCTGCCAGGCCGCGTGCAGGCCCTGGAAGGCGGGACCGTAGGCGAATCCGCCCGCCGCGAAGCGGTCGTACAGACCGTCGAGGGCGAGGGGTTCGGCGCCGGGCGGCGGCCAGGGCATCGGCCCGTCGGCCTCGGCGCCTTCCGCGCCAACCTGGGCCAGGACGCCTTCGGCGTGCCTGGTCCACTCGTCGTCGAGGGCACCGTCGAGGTCGCCGTCGGCGGGTGTGTCCGGCCGGGAGTGCAGGCTGAGCGGGCGGTGGCCCAGGGAGTCGGGGGCACCCACGGTGAGGCGCAGCACGGTGCCGCCGTGTTCGGGCAGCACCAGGGGGGCTTCGAGGGTGAATTCCTCGACCCGGGGGCAGCCGACGCGGGCTCCGGCCTGGAGCGCGAGTTCCAGGAAGGCGGTGCCCGGGAGCAGTGCCCGGCCGCCGACGGCGTGGTCGGCGAGCCACGGGTGGGTGCGGGCCGACAGGCGGCCGGTGAGGAGCAGACCGTCGCCGTCGGCGAGGACCACGACGGCGCCCAGGAGCGGATGGTCCGCGGGGGTCAGTCCGGCGGAGGTGACGTCGGCGACGGGTGCGGCGCCGTCCTCCAGCCAGTACGGGTCGCGCTGGAAGGCGTAGGTGGGCAGTTCCACCCGTCCGGGGCGGCGGTCGGCGAAGACGGTGTCCCAGTCCGGGGAGACTCCGCGCAGGTGGAGTTCGGCCAGGGACTCGGTGAACCGGCGCGGGCCGCCCTCGTCGCGGCGCAGGGTGCCCACGGCGGTGGCGTCGGCGCCCGCGTCCTCGGCGGTCTCCAGGGCTCCGACGGTGAGGACGGGGTGCGGGCTGCTCTCCAGGAGGACGTGGTAGCCGTCGGCGAGCAGGGCGCGGGTCGCCTGTTCGAAGCGGACGGTCCCGCGGAGGTTGCGGTACCAGTAGTCGGCATCCAGAGCGGTGGTGTCCTCCAGCAGGCCGCCGCTGAGGGTGGAGTAGAAGGGGATGGCGGACGGGCGGGGGGTCAGTCCGTCGAGCCGGGCGAGCAGTTCGGTGCGGATGTCCTCGACGTGGGCGCTGTGCGAGGCGTAGTCGACGGGGATGCGCCGACTGCGGACGTCCAGGGCCGTCGTCCGGTCGAGGAACGCGTCGAGCGCGTCGGTGTCGCCGGAGATCACGGTGGAGGCGGGTCCGTTGACGGCGGCGACGGAGAGCCGGCCGGCCCAGGGGGCGAGGTGTTCGGCGACCTGTTCGGCGGGCAGCGCCACCGAGGCCATGCCGCCGCGGCCGGACAGCGCCCGGATGGCGCGGCTGCGCAGGGCGACGACCTTCGCCCCGTCCTCCAGGCTCAGCGCTCCCGCCACCACGGCGGCGGCGATCTCGCCCTGGGAGTGGCCGATGACCGCGCCGGGGGTGATGCCGTGGGAGCGCCACAGTTCGGCCAGGGAGACCATGACGGCCCACAGCGCCGGCTGCACCACGTCGACGCGGTCGGCCGGCGGGGTGCCGGGGGCGCCGCGCAGGACGGCGTCCAGGGACCAGTCGACGAAGGGGGTGAGGGCGCGTTCGCAGTCCGCGATGCGGGCGGCGAAGACGGGGGCGGAGTCGAGGAGTTCGACGGCCATGCCGGCCCATTGGGAGCCCTGTCCGGGGAACACCAGGGCGACTTCGCCGCCGGTTCCGGCGGTGCCGAGGACCAGGCCGGGGACGGTGCGGCCGGCCGCCAGGGCGTCGAGGCCGGCCCGGAACTCGTCGGGGTGGGCGCCGATCAGGACCGCCCGGTGCTCGTGCGCGGCGCGGGTCGTCGCGAGGGCGTGGCCGACCTCGGCCGGGCCGGGGCCGGGGTGGGCGTCGAGGTGGTCGCGGAGCCGTGCGGCCTGGGCGCGCAGCGCTTCGGCGGTGCGTCCGGAGAGCACCCAGGGGAGGACGGCGGGGGCGGCGGGTTCGTCCGCTTGTTCCAGGACGGGTTCGTCGGCCTGTTCCGGGACGGGTTCGTCCGCCTGTTCCAGGACGACGTGTCCGTTGGTGCCGCTGACGCCGAAGGAGGACACCGCGGCCCGGCGGGGCCGTCCGGTCTCGGGCCAGGGGGTGTTCGCGGTGACCAGGCGTACCGCGCCCGCGGTCCAGTCGATCTGCGGGGACGGGTCCTGCGCGTGCAGGGTGGGCGGGACGGTGCCGTGCCGCATGGCGAGGACGGTCTTGATGACGCCGCCGACGCCGGCCGCCGCCTGGGTGTGCCCGATGTTGGACTTCAGCGAGCCGAGCAGCAGCGGCTGACCGTCCGCGCGGTTCTGCCCGTAGGTGGCCAGCAGGGCCTGGGCCTCGATCGGGTCGCCCAGCGGGGTGCCGGTGCCGTGCGCCTCGACCACGTCCACGTCGGCGGGGGTGAGTCCGGCGTTGGCCAGGGCGTGGCGGATGACGCGCTGCTGGGCGGGGCCGTTGGGGGCGGTGAGCCTGCTGCTGGCGCCGTCCTGGTTGACGGCGGTGCCGCGGATCAGGGCGAGGACCGGGTGGCCGTTGCGCCGGGCGTCGGAGAGGCGCTCCAGGAGGAGCATGCCGACGCCCTCGCCCCAGCCGGTGCCGTCGGCGGCGGCGGCGAAGGACTTGCAGCGGCCGTCCCGGGCCAGGCCGCCCTGGCGGCTCATCTCCACGAACGGGACGGGTGTCGACATGACCATCGCGCCCCCGGCCAGGGCCAGGGTGCAGTCGCCGGCCCGCAGGGCCTGGGCGGCGAGGTGGATGGCGACCAGCGAGGAGGAGCAGGCGGTGTCGATGCTGACCGCCGGGCCCTCCAGACCGAAGGTGTAGGCGACGCGGCCCGAGGCGACGCTGTCGGAGCTGCCGCTGCCGACGTAGCCGGCCACGTCGTCGGGTACCTGGCGCAGCCGTACCGCGTAGTCCTGGTACATCACCCCGGCGAAGACGCCGGTCCTGCTGCCCCGCAGGGTCGCGGGATCGATGCCGGCCCGTTCGAACGCCTCCCAGGTGGTCTCCAGGAGGAGCCGCTGCTGTGGGTCCATCGCGAGCGCTTCGCGCGGGGAGATCCCGAAGAATCCGGGGTCGAAGTGCCCGACGTCGTCGAGGAAGCCGCCCAGGGCGGTGTGGCTGGTGCCCTCGCGCAGTTGTTCCGGGTCGTCCAGGTGGTCCAGGTCCCAGCCCCGGTCGCCGGGGAAGCCGGTGATGGCATCGGTGCCGTCGGTGACCAGGCGCCACAGGTCCTCGGGGGACCGTACGCCGCCGGGGTAGCGGCAGCTCATCGCGACGACCGCGATCGGTTCGCGGCCCGCTTCCTCGGCCTCGGTCAGGCGCCGGCGGGTGTGGTGCAGATCCGCCGTCACCCGCTTGAGGTAGTCCCTCAGCTTGTCGTCGTTCACCATCGGGTGCCGCCGTCCTGGTTCGCGTGTCGGGTCGGTGTCATGACAGGCCGAGTTCGTTGTCGATGAGGTCGAAGAGTTCGTCGTCGCTGGCGCCGTCCATGCGGTCCTCGATGGAGTCGGCTGCCGTGCCGTCGCCGTCGGCTTCGGTGACCGCCGGGTCGAGGCGGCCCAGGAGTTCCCGGAGTCGGTCGGCGAGCCGTTCGCGGTCCGCCGGGTCGTCGACACCGCCGTCGAGGGCGCCTTCCAGGCGGTCGAGTTCGGCCAGGCCGGGGACCTGCCCGGGCCCGGCGTCGGGGACCAGTTCGGCGGCGAGGTGTCCGGCGATCGCGGCCGGGGTGGGGTGGTCGAAGAGCAGGGTGGCCGGGAGGGGGTGGCCGGTGGCGGCGCGCAGCCGGTTGCGCAGTTCCACCGCGGTCAGCGAGTCGAAGCCGACCTCCAGCAGGCCGCGTCCGGGCTCGACCGCGGCCGGGCCGCTGTGGCCGAGCACCAGGGCGGCGTGGGAGCGGACCAGGTCGAGGAGCACCCTCCCGCGCTGGGTGTCGTTGAGGGAGCCGAGGCGCTGCTTCAGGGCTTCGGGCCCGTCGGGGCCGGTGCCGGCGGCGGGGCCCGCGACGCCGCGCCGGGCGCCGGGGCGCACCAGGCCGCGCAGCAGGGCGGGGACGCCGCCGGTGCCGGCTTGGGCGCGGACGGCCGCGGTGTCGAGCCGCAGCGGGAGGACGACCGGCTCGTCGAGGGTGCCGGCCGTGTCGAACAGTGCCAGTCCCTCGGCCGGGTCGAAGGCGACGATCCCGCCCCGGGCGATCCGTCGCAGGTCGGCCTCGGTGAGCCCGCCGGTCATCCCGGTGCTGTTGGCCCACAGGCCCCAGGCGATGGAGCGGCCGGGCAGCCCGTCGCCGCGACGCCGGTGGGCCAGTGCGTCCAGGAAGGCGTTGGCGGCGGCGTAGTTGCCCTGGCCCATGCCGCCGAAGACTCCGGCGATGGACGAGAACAGCACGAACTCGGACAGGTCCAGGCCGGCGGTGAGTTCGTGCAGGTTGATCGCCGCGTCCACCTTGGGGCGCAGGACGAGGTCCAGCTGCTCGGGCGTCATGGTGGCGACGACGCCGTCGGCCAGGACGCCCGCGGCGTGCACCACCCCGGTCAGCGGGTGTGCGGCGGGCAGGGCGGCCAGCAGGGCCGCGAGGGCGTCGCGGTCGGCGGCGTCGCAGGCGGTGATCTCGGCGTGCGCGCCCAGGGCGGCGAGGTCGGCGAGGAGTTCCGCCGCGCCGTCGGCGGCGGGGCCGCTGCGGCTGGTCAGCAGCAGGTGCCGGACGCCGTGTTCGGCGGCCAGGTGGCGGGCGACGTGGCCGCCGATGGCGCCGGTGCCGCCGGTGATCAGGACGGTTCCGTCGCCGCCCCAGCCGGGTGTGCGCCCGGCGGCGGACAGCGGTACGCGGGCCAGCCGGGCGATGTGGACGGCCCCGGCTCGGATCGCGAGCTGGGGTTCCCCGGACGCGAGGGCTTCGGCGAGTACGGCGGTCGGGGTCTCGTGGGCGTCCAGGTCCAGCAGGACGAAGCGGTCGGGGTTCTCGGTCTGCGCTGAGCGGACCATGCCCCAGAGCGCGGCCAGGGCCGGGGCCGGGACGTCGTCGCCGGTCACCGGGACCGCGCCCGCGGTGACCAGGACCAGCTTGGAGCCGGTCAGGCGCTCGTCGGCCAGCCAGTCGCGCAGCAGGGCGAGGACCGTGCCGAGGCCGTCGTGGACCGCGTCGCGGAGGGTGCCGGGCGGCGCGTGCGGGGCCGGGGCGGGCGGGCAGGCGGCCAGGACCAGCCGGGGCGGCGGGGCGCCCGCGTCGAGCAGTGCGGACAGCGCGGCGAGGTCGGTGACCGTACGGCCGGGGAGCGGCGCGGCGCCGGAGGGCAGGGGCGTCCCGGTGCCGAGCACGGTCCAGGACTCCGGGCCGAAGACGGTGCCCGCCACTGTCGCGGCGCCCTCGGGCAGGGCCTGCCACTCGGGGCGGAACAGTTCCTCGTGGTGTCCGGCGCGGGTGGCCTTGAAGCGGTCGGGCGAGACGGGCCGCAGGACGAGGGACCGGGCCGACACCACCGGCCGCCCGGTGGCGTCGGTCGCCCGTACGGCGACGGCGTCGCGGCCGGTGGGGGTCAGCCGCAGCCGGAGTTCGGTGGCGCCGGAGGCGTGCAGGCGCACCCCGTTCCAGGAGAACGGCAGCCAGCCCTGCTCCGGTCCCTCCAGTACGTCGAACACCAGCGCGTGCAGGGCGGCGTCCAGCAGGGCCGGGTGCAGGCCGAACGCGGCGGCGTCCGGCTGCTGCTCTTCCGGCAGGCTCGCGACGGCGTACACCTCGTCGCCGAGCCGCCAGGCCGCGCGCAGGCCCTGGAACGCGGGGCCGTAGGCGAATCCGCCGTCCGCGAAGCGGTCGTACAGGCCTTCCGTGTCGAGGGGGACGGCTCCGGGCGGCGGCCAGGCCGCGGGGTCCGCCGGGTCGACCGGGTCCGCCGGGTCGGGCTCTCCGGCGGAGGTGAGCAGGCCGCTCGCGTGCCGGGTCCAGGAGGCGTCGGGGCCGGCGTCGGCGGCCCGGGCGTGGACGCTCAGCGGGCGGGTGCCGGAGGCGTCCGGGCTTCCGACGGTGAGCTGAAGTGCGACGGCTCCGCCCGCCGGGAGCACCAGCGGTGCCTCCAGGGTCAGTTCCTCGACCTGGTCGCAGCCGACCTGGTCGCCCGCGCGGACCGCGAGTTCCAGGAACGCGGTGGCGGGGAACAGCACGCCCTCGTAGACGCCGTGGTCGGCCAGCCAGGGGTGGCTGCGGACCGAGAACCTGCCGGTGAAGAGGAAGCCGTCGGAGTCCGCGAGTTCCGTTCCGGCGCCGAGCAGCGGGTGGTCGACCGTCAGCAGTCCGGCCGCGGGCAGGTCGGCCGCGGCCGGACTGGCCGCCAGCCAGTAGCTGCCGCGCTGGAAGGCGTAGGTCGGCAGGTCGACGGCGGAACGGGACGGGCCGCCGGAGTGGACGGCGTTCCAGTCCACGGGGACGCCCACGACGTGCAGCCGGGCCAGGGCGGCCGTCGCCGCGGGTGCTTCGGGCCGGTCCTTGCGCAGCAGGGGCACCAGCACGGAGCCGCCGGTGGCGCCGGTCAGGCAGTCCTGGCCCATGGCGGTGAGCG
Source organism: Kitasatospora sp. NPDC059599 (assembly GCF_042735125.1). Classification (NCBI taxonomy): domain Bacteria; kingdom Bacillati; phylum Actinomycetota; class Actinomycetes; order Kitasatosporales; family Streptomycetaceae; genus Kitasatospora; species Kitasatospora sp. NPDC059599. The sequence goes on from NZ_JBHWCL010000003.1 coordinate 22,330, forward strand.
CGCCGTCGGCTCCGAGTTCGAGGAACGCGGTGACGCCGTCGCGTTCCAGGTGGCGTACGCCGTCCTGGAAGCGGACGGTGCCGCGCACGTGCTCCACCCAGTAGTCCGGTGAGCCGAGCTGCTCGGCGGTGGCCGGCTCGCCCGTCAGGTCGGAGATGACGGGGACGGTGGCCTCCCCCGGGACGATCCGTGCCACGACCTCGCGGAACTCGGCGAGCATGGGTTCCATGAGGGGCGAGTGGAAGGCGTGGGAGACCGGCAGCCGTCGGGTCTTGCGGCCGTGCGCGGCGAGCACGGCGGCGATCTCGTCCACCACCGCCGCGTCGCCGGAGATCACGGTCGAGGCCGGGCCGTTGACCGCGGCGAGGCCGACGTCGCTCTCGCGGCCCGCGAGCAGCGGCAGTACCTCCTCCTCCCCGGCGGCGAGGGCGACCATCGCGCCACCCGCCGGGAGGGCCTGCATCAGCCGTCCCCGCGCGACCACCAGCCTCGCGGCGTCGGGCAGGGTGAACACCCCGGCGACGTGGGCGGCGGCCAGCTCGCCCACGGAGTGGCCGAGCAGCCGGTCGGGACGCACGCCCCAGTGCTCGACGAGGCGGAAGAGTGCGACGCCGAGGGCGAACAGGGCGGGCTGGGTGTACTCGGTGCGGTCCAGCAGGCCGTGGCCGGGGGCGCCGGGGGCCGCGTCGATCACCTCCCGCAGCGGGTGGTCGAGCAGCGGGTCGAGTTCCGCGCAGACCGCGTCGAAGGCGTCGGCGAAGACCGGGAACCGCGCGTACAGTTCGGCGCCCATCCCGGTGCGCTGGCTGCCCTGGCCGGGGAACAGGAAGGCGGTCTTCGCGGCCGGGCCGGTGACACCGCTCACCAGGTCCGCCGACGGCTCGCCGGCGGCGAGGGCGGTGAGCCCTTGGAGCAGGGTCTGCCGGTCCGTGCCGGTGAGGGCGGCCCGGTGCTCGAAGGCGCTGCGGTTCAGCGCCAGGGAGCGGCCCAGGTCCGCGACGGCGAGGGCCGGGGCATGCTCCACGTGCCGGAGCAGCCGGGCGGCCTGCTCCCGCAGCGCGTCCGCGCCGCGGCCGGAGAGCAGCCAGGGCAGGGCGGGCTCGGCGGGGGCGACGGGCGTGTCAGGGGTCGGCGCGGGGGCGGCGGCCGGGGCCGGTTCGGTGGGCTGTTCGAGGATGGTGTGGGCGTTGGTGCCGCTGACTCCGAACGACGACACCGCGGCCCGCCGGGGGCGGCCGGTCTCCGGCCACGGGGTGTCGTCGGTGAGCAGCCGGACCGCGCCGGCCGACCAGTCGACGTGGGGTGTCGGCGCGTCGACGTGCAGGGTGCGCGGCAGCGCCCCGTGCCGCATGGCCTGCACCATCTTGATGATGCCGGCGACGCCGCCGGCGGCCTGGCTGTGTCCGATGTTCGACTTCAGCGACCCCAGCAACAGCGGCTGCTGCGCGCCGCGTTCCCGGCCGTACGTGGCCAGGAGCGCCTGGGCCTCGATCGGGTCGCCCAGCCGGGTCCCGGTGCCGTGCGCCTCCACCGCGTCGACCTCGGAAGCGGTCAGTCCGGCGTCGGCGAGGGCCGCCCGGATGACCCGCTGCTGGGAGGGGCCGTTGGGGGCGGTCAGGCCGTTGCTGGCGCCGTCCTGGTTGACGGCGGAGCCGCGGACGAGGGCGAGCACCGGGTGGCCGTTGCGCCGGGCGTCCGAGAGGCGTTCCAGGACGAGCAGTCCGGCGCCCTCTGCCCAGGAGGTGCCGTCGGCGGCGGCGGCGAACGGTTTGCAGCGGCCGTCCTCGGCGAGCACCCGTTGCCGGCTGAACTCCACGAACGCGCCCGGTGTCGACATCACGGTCACCCCGCCGGCGAGCGCCAGCGAGCATTCGCCGGCCCGCAGCGACCGGACCGCGAGGTGGACCGCGACCAGCGACGAGGAGCACGCCGTGTCGACGGTCACCGCGGGCCCTTCGAGGCCGAGGCTGTAGGAGATCCGCCCGGACGCCACGCTGCCCGCGCTCCCGATGCCGAGGTAGCCCTCGAGCTCTTCGGAGGGTTCGGTGACGCGCGACCCGTAGTCGTGGTGGCTGCATCCGACGAAGACGCCGCTCGCGCTGCCCTTGAGTGACAGCGGGTCGATGCCGGCCCGCTCGAACGCCTCCCAGGAGAGTTCGAGCAGCAGCCGCTGCTGGGGGTCGATGGTCAGCGCCTCGCGCGGGGAGATCCCGAAGAAGGCCGGGTCGAAGCGGTCGGCGTCGTGGAGGAAGCCGCCTTCCCGCGCGTAGGTGCTGCCGACCCGGTCCGGGTCCGGGTCGTAGAGACCTTCCAGGTCCCAGCCTCGTCCGGTGGGGAAGCCGGTGATCGCGTCCTGTCCGCCCGCGACGAACTCCCACAGCTCCTCGGGGGTGCTGACGCCGCCGGGGTAGCGGCAGCTCATGGCGACCACGGCGATCGCCTCGTCCTCGGGCACCGCGGCGGCCGCGGGCAGCTGCCCGGGAGCGTCGGGCGTCTGCGTGGCGGGCGCCCCCGGCAGTTCGGTGCGCAGGTGTCCGGCCAGGGCCGTGGCCGTGGGGTAGTCGAAGGCCAGGGTCACCGACAGGCGCAGGCCGGTGGCCGCGGCCAGCCGGTTGCGCAGTTCGACGGCGGTCAGCGAGTCGAAGCCGATCTCCTTGAACGCCTGGTCAGGCCCCACCGCCTCGGGCCCGGGGTGGCCGAGCACGGCGGCGACCTCCCGGCGGACCAGGTCCAGCAGGGCCCGGTCCCGTTCCGCCGGGGGCAGTGCGGCCAGCCGCAGGGCCGGCGGCTCGGCACCGTCGGCCGTGCTCCGGGGCCTGCCCGCGGCGGCGAGTACGTCCCGTACCTCGGGCAGGTCCCCGAGGGCGGCACTGGGCCGGAGCGCGGTGAACGCCCGGGTGAAGCGGTCCCAGGCGAAGTCGGCGACGAGGACGGCCGTGTCGTCGTGGTCGAGGGCCTGGCGCAGCGCGATCGTGGCCGCGGCGGGATCCATGGCGGGCAGGCCGTCCCGGATCAGCCGTTCGGCGACCGCTCCGGAGGCGAGGCTGTCGCCGCCCCACAGGCCCCAGGCCACCGAGGTGCCGGGCAGTCCGAGGTCGCGGCGCTGCCGGGCCAGGGCGTCGAGGTAGGCGTTGGCGGCGGCGTAGCTGCCCTGGCCGGTGCCGCCGAGGGTGCCGGCGAGCGAGGAGAACAGCACGAACGCGGTCAGGTCGAGTTCACGGGTGAGCTCGTCGAGGTTGCGTGCGCCGTCGAGCTTGGGGCGCAGGACGCCGGCCGCGCGTTCGGGGGTGATCGAGTCGATCACCCCGTCGTCGAGGACGCCCGCGGTGTGCAGGACGGCGCGCAGCGGGCGCTCGGCCGGAATGCCGGCGAGCAGTTCCGCCAGTGCGTCGCGGTCCGCGACGTCGCAGGCCACCGCGGTGGCGGCGGCGCCGAGTCCGCGCAGTTCGGCGAGCAGGGCGTCGGCCCCCGGGGCCTGTGCGCCGCGCCGGCTGGTGAGCAGCAGGTGCGCGGTGCCGGTGCGGGCGAGCCATCGGGCGACCTGGGCGCCGAGGCCGCCGGTGCCGCCGGTGATCAGGACCGTGCCCTCGGGCGTCCAGTCGCGTACGGGCGCGGTGTCGCCGAGTGCGGCGTGGACGACCCTGCGGCCGTAGCGGCCGGTGGCGCGTACCGCCACCTGGTCCTCGCCGTCGGGGCCGGTCAGTGCTTCGGCGAGCCGGGTCGCGGCCCGGTCGTCGAGCCGTCGCGGCAGGTCGACCAGGCCGGCCCAGCGCTGCGGGTACTCGACACCGGCGACCCCGCCGAGGCCCCAGACCAGGGCCTGGAGGGTGCTGTCGATCCGGTCGGAGCGGCCGACCGACACCGCGCCCCGGGTGGCGCACCAGAGCGGGGCGTCGGTGCCGAGGTCGCCCAGGGCCTGGAGCAGCGCGACCGTCAGGGTGAGGCCGCGGGGAAGCGCCGAGCCGCCGCCGTGCGGTTCTTCGGCCAGGGCGAGCAGCGAAAGGATTCCGGCGGGCGGCCCGTCGGTGTGGTCGTGGGCGTCGCGGAGCAGTGCGGCGAACCGGGTCCGGTCGGTGGCGTCGGGGCCCGCCTCGACCAGAACGGGTGTGGCGCCGTGTCCGCGCAGGGAGTCCACGGCGAACGCGACGGCCGGGTCGTCGGCGGCGCCGGCCGGGGCGACGACGAGCCAGCTGCCGGTGAGCCGGGGCCGCTCGGGTGCCGGCAGGGGCTTCCAGGCGACCCGGTAGCGCCAGCTGTCGGCGGTCCGGTCGCCGGCCCGGCCGCGCGCCCATTCGGCGAGGGTGGGCACCAGGGAGGCGAGGGAGGCCCTCAGTTCGCCGTCCTCGACCCGCAGGGTGGTGGCGAGGGCGTCCAGGTCCCCGTGGTCGACCGCCTCCCAGAAGCCGGAGTCGGCCGGGCCGGTGCCGGTCATGGCGTCAGTGCCGGTCAGGGCGTCGGCGGGCCGGTCGGGGGTGGTGTCCAGCCAGTAGCGCTGCTGCCGGAAGGCGTAGGTGGGCAGAGGTCGCTTGCGCGCGCCGGTTCCGGCGAACACCGTGCCCCAGTCCACCGGCAGTCCGCGTACCTGGAGTTCGGTGAGCGCGGCGAGGAAGCGGTCGGGGCCGCCCTCGGCGCGGCGCAGGGTGCCGACGACGGCTCCGTCTCCGGCCCCGGCCGCTTCGACGGCCTGCTGGAGCCAGACGGTCAACGCGGGGTGGGTGCTGCACTCGACGAAGGTGTGGTGCCCGTCGGCGATGAGCGCGTCGACCGCCCGTCCGAACTCCACTGGCCGGCGCAGGTTCTCGTACCAGTACGCGGCGTCCAGGCCCACGGTGTCCAGGGGGCCGCCGCTGACCGTGGAGTAGAACGGGATGTCGGACGTCCGCGGCGCGGTGCCGCCGAGGAGGGTGAGCAGTTCCTCCCGGAGCTCCTCCACCTGGGGCGAGTGTCCGGCGAAGTCCACACCGGGGACCGGCCAGGCCAGGACGCCCGCCTCGGAGTACTGCTCGCGCAGTCGTTCCAGTGCCGCCGGGTCGCCGGAGACCGTCACCGACGTCGGCCCGTTGACCGCGGCGATGTCGAGTGCCCCGTCGTAGGCGGACAGTGCTGCGCGTACGGCTTCGACCGGCTGCGGCACGAACAGCATGCCGCCGCGTCCGGTCAGGGCCGTCAGGGCCCGGCTGCGCAGGGCGACGATCCGGGCCGCGTCGTCCAGCGAGAGCGCGCCGGCCACGCAGGCGGCGGCGATCTCCCCCTGGGAGTGGCCGACCACGGCGTCGGGGACGATCCCGTGCGCCCGCCACAGCTCGGCCAGCGACACCATCACGGCGAACAGCACCGGCTGCACCACGTCCACCCGGTCCAGCGGGGGCGCGTCGGGCTCGTCCCGCAGGACGGCGAGCAGCGACCAGTCCAGGTGCGGGGCGAGGGCGCGGTCACAGGCCGCGATCCGGTCGGCGAAGACCGGGGCGTGGTCCAGCAGTTCCCGGGCCATGCCGGCCCACTGGGATCCCTGGCCGGGGAAGACGAAGACGGTCCTGGCCGACCGGGCGACGGTTCCTTCGACCAGGCCGGGTGCGCGGTCTCCCGCGGCCAGCGCGGCCAGGCCGCCCAGCAGGGTCGCGCGGTCGTCACCGACGACGGCCGCGCGGTGCTCGAAGGCGGTCCTGGTGGTGGCCAGGGAGTAGCCGACGTCGACGGACGACAGCTCCGGATTCTCCGTCAGGTACGCGTGCAGCCGCTCGGCCTGGGCCTTCACCGCCTCGGCGGTCCGCCCGGACAGGACCCACGGGACGGCGGACGCCCCGGGTACGGCCGCGGGTGCGGGTACGGGTGCGAGCTCGGGCTCGGCGGGCGGCTGCTCGATGACGACGTGGGCGTTGGTGCCGCTCAGGCCGAACGAGGACACACCGGCTCGGCGCGGCCGTCCCGTCTCCGGCCAGGGGGCGGCCTCGGTCAGCAGGGCGACGGCGCCCGCCGTCCAGTCGACGTTCGGGGACGGCCGGTCGATGTGCAGGGTCCGCGGCAGCTCGCCGTGCCCCATCGCCAGCACCATCTTGATGATGCCGCCGACTCCGGCGGCGGCCTGGGTGTGCCCGATGTTCGACTTCAGCGACCCGAGCCACACCGGCCGGTCGGCCGGCCGGTCCTGCCCGTAGGTGGCCAGCAGCGCGTCGGCCTCGATCGGGTCGCCCAGCCGGGTGCCGGTGCCGTGCGCCTCGACCACGTCCACGTCGGCGGCCGTCAGTCGGGCGTTCGCCAGCGCGTCGCGGATCACCCGCTGCTGGGCCAGGCCGCTGGGCGCGGTCAGCCCGTTGCTCGCGCCGTCCTGGTTGATCGCCGAGCCGCGCAGCACCGCGAGCACCGGGTGGCCGTTGCGGCGGGCGTCCGAGAGCCGTTCCAGGAGCAGCAGGCCCACGCCCTCGGCCATGCCGAAGCCGTCCGCCGAGGCGGCGAAGGACTTGCAGCGCCCGTCCTCGGCGAGCCCGCGCTGCCGGCTGAAGCCGGTGAACGACAGCGGGGTGCCCATCACCGTGGCGCCGCCCGCCAGGGCCAGCGCGCATTCGCCCGAGCGCAGCGACTGCGCGGCGAGGTGGACCGCCACCAGGGACGAGGAGCAGGCCGTGTCCACGGTCACGGCGGGCCCCTGGAGGCCGAGTTGGTAGGCGACCCGCCCGGACAGGACGCTGGTGGAGATGCCCGCGATGAACAGGCCCTCCAGTTCCTCGGGGACGTCGCGCAGGGTGCCGCCGTAGCCCTGGTAGGAGGCGCCGGCGAAGACGCCGGTCGGGGTGCCGTGCAGGGACGCCGGGTCGATGCCGGCGCGCTCGATCGCCTCCCAGGAGGTTTCGAGCAGCAGTCGCTGCTGCGGGTCCATGGCCAGGGCCTCGCGCGGCGAGATCCCGAAGAACCCGGGGTCGAACCGGTCCGCGTCCGTGACGAATCCGCCCGCGGCGGCGTAGCTCCGGCCGGGCCGGTCAGGGTCCGCGTCGTACAGCGCGTCGAGGTCCCAGCCCCGGTCGGACGGCAGCCCGGAGACGGCGTCGCGCCCGTCGGCGACCAGGTGCCACAGGTCCTCGGGGGTGCGTACGCCGCCGGGGTAGCGGCAGCTCATGGAGACGATCACGACGGGGTCGTCGTCCGCGGCGGGTGCCGCCGACGGGAGCGACCGGACGGTGGCGGGCTCCTCGGCGACGCCCAGCAGTCCGGTCTCCACGCGCCGGGCGAGCGCGGTCGCCGACGAGTAGTCGAAGACGACGGTGACCGGGAGCCGCAGGCCGGTGGCGGTGTTGAGCCGGTTGCGCATGTCCACGGCGGTCAGGGAGTCGAAGCCCAGGTCGCGGAAGGCACGGCCGGGGGCGACCGCGTCCGGCGAGTCGTGGCCGAGGACGGCGGCCGCGTGGGTCCGGACCAGCTCGACCAGCACCCGGGTCCGCTCGGCCGCCGGGAGCGGCTCCAGCCGGTCGCGCAGCGCCGAGGGCGTTCCCTGGGCCCCGGTCCCGCCGGTCTCCGGCTCGGCGGCCAGCGCGGTGCGCACCTCGGGGAGTTCCCCGATCAGCGGGCTGGGGCGGGCCGAGGTGAAGACCGTCGCGAAGCGGTCCCAGTCGATGTCGGCGACCACGACCACCGTCTCGTCGTGGTCCAGGACCTGCTGGAGCCCGGTGATCGCGACCGCGGGCGGCATGAAGAGCACGCCGTGGCCGCGCAGGGTCTCCTCCGCCAGTTCGGCCGCCATCCCGCCGGCCCCGCCCTCGGGGCTCCAGATGCCCCACACCACGGAGGTCGCGGCGAGGCCGCGGCTCCGGCGGTCCTCGGCGAGGCCGTCGAGGTAGGCGTTGGCGGCGGCGTAGGCGCCGTGGACGGCGCTGCCCCACACCCCGGAGATGGAGGAGAACAGCACGAACGCGTCGAGCGTGTCCCGGTCGAAGAGCAGGTCCAGGTTCCCGGCCCCGCCGACCTTGGCGTGGAGGGTGTCGGCGAACTCGTCCGCGTCGGTGTCGGGCAGTGGCACCAGCAGCCCGGCCCCTGCGGCGTGGAAGACGGTGCTGATCCGGTGGCCGTCCTGTTCGAGGCCGTCCTTGAGCGCGCGCAGGGCCTCCAGGTCGGCGACGTCGCACGCGGTCAGGGTGACCCGGGTGCCGAGGGCGGCCAGTTCCTCGGAGAGCTCCGGCGCACCCGGCGCATCCGCGCCGCGCCGGCTGACCAGCACCAGGTGCCCGGCTCCCCGCCGGGCCAGCCAGCGCGCGATCTGCGCGCCGATCCCACCGGTGCCGCCGGTGATCAACACGGTGCCCCCGGGCCGCCAGCTGCGCCGCGGCGCGGTGTCGCCCAGGGCGGACCGGACCAGCCGCCGGCCGTGGCAGCCGGTGGCCCGTACGGCGACCTGGTCCTCGTCCCCGACGCCGCCGGCCAGCACCCGGCACAGCTGCGGGGCGGTGTCCGTGTCCAGGACCTCCGGGAGGTCGATCAGACCGCCCCAGCGCTGCGGGAACTCCAGCGCGGCGACCCGGCCCAGACCCCAGAGCAGGTTCTGCGCGGCGCTGACCGCGCTCCCGGTGTCCGTGCCCCCGACCGACACCGCTCCCCGGGTCGCCCACCACAGGGGCGCGTCGATCCCGGCGTCTCCGAGGGCCTGCACCAGGGCCAGGTTGAGCGCGGCGCCCAGCGGGACGCAGGGGTGCGCCGAGTGCGGGCGCTCGTCGAGGCCCAGCAGCGACAGCACTCCCGTCACCGGGCCGGGCAGCGCGTCGAGGGACGCGCGAACCCGGTCGGCCAGCACGGCACGGTCGGCCTCCGCCTCGGCGATCCGTAGGTGGACCACCGAAGCCCCGGCCTGCTCCATGACCTGGACGGTCGTCTCCGATCGGCGCACCCCGTCCTCGGGCCGACCGTCGGACGACAGCACGAGCCAGTTGCCGTCCAGTGCGACCGGGGGACCCTCGGGCAGGGCTCGCCAGGTCACGCGGTAGCGCCAGGAGTCGACCACCGAACGCTCGGTGCGCTCGGTGCGCCAGGTGGCGAGCGCGGGGAGCACCACGTTCAGCGGGTCCTCGGGCGCCACCCCGAGGGTCGTGGTGAACCGGTCCAGGTCACCCCCGCCCAAGGCCTCCCAGAAGTCGTCGCCCTCCGAGGACGTTCCGGAAGGACCGCCCGCCGTGGGGCCGGTGTCCTCCAGCCAGTACGGGCGACGCTGGAAGGGGTAGGTGGGCAGGGAGACGCCGTCCGGACGGTGTCCGGCGAACACCCGGTCCCAGTCGGGCAGCAGACCGCCCGCGTAGGCCTCTCCCAGGGACGTCAGGAAACGGTCGAGGCCGCTCTCGCCGCGCCGCAGCGTGCCCACGACCACGGCGGGGCCCTGCGCGGAGCCGGCGGTGTCGGCCTCGTGGGCGGTCTGCTGGACGCCGAAGGTGAGCACGGGGTGCGGGCCGGCCTCGACGAAGAACCGGAAGCCCTCCGCCAACAACGTCTCCGTGGCCCTCCCGAACTCGACGGTCTCCCGCAGATTCCGGTACCAGTACTCCGCGTCCAGGGCCTTCGTGTCCAGCCAACCGCCCGTCACCGTCGAGAAGAACGGCACCGAACCCGAGACAGGAACGATCCCGGCCAGATCGGACAGCAACCGCTCGCGGATCTCCTCCACCTGCGCGGAATGCGACGCGTAGTCGACCTCGATCAGACGCGCCCGCACCCCCTCACCCACCAGCGCGTCGACCAGTGCCGCCACCGCGTCCGCGTCACCCGACACCACCGTCGACGACGGGCCGTTCACCGCGGCCACCGACAACCGCCCCGCCCACGGGGCGATCCGCTCCCGCACCACACCCACCGGCAGAGGCACCGACGCCATGCCACCCCGCCCCGCCAACACCCCCACCGCACGGGAACGCAGCGCGACCACCCGGGCCCCGTCGTCGATGCTCAGGCCGCCCGCCACGCAGGCGGCCGCGACCTCGCCCTGGGAGTGGCCCACCACCGCATCCGGAACCACACCGAACGAACGCCACACCTCCGCCAGCGACACCATCACCGCCCACAGCACCGGCTGCACCACCTCGACCCGCGCCAGCAGCGCCTCCGAGCCCAGCGCCTCCGTCAACGACCAGTCGACGTAAGGCGCCAGAGCCCGCCCGCACTCCGCCATCCGCCCCGCGAACACAGCCGATTCGGCCAACAACTCCGCAGCCATCCCCACCCACTGCGAACCCTGACCCGGGAACACCAACACCGAACGGCCCGACGACACACCGTCGCCCCGCACCAGCCCCGGCACCGACCGGCCTTCGGCCAGGGCTTTCACGCCGTCGATCAGCCGGTCCGGGTCGGTGCCCACGACCACGGCCCGCCGTTCGAAGGCGGTACGCGTGAGGGCGAGGGCGCGGCCGGTGCCGGCGGCCCGCAGGGGTCCGGGACCGGCGCTCAGGTGTGCCAGCAGCCGGGCCGCCTGGTCGCGCAGCGCCTCGTCGGTACGCCCCGACAGCACCCAGGGCAGCGGGTACGCATCGCCATCGGCCGCGGCGTCGGCCGCCGGTTCGGTTTCCTCCGCCGGGGCCTGTTCCAGGATCAGATGGGCGTTGGTGCCGCTGACGCCGAAGGCGGACACCCCCGCCCGGCGCGGGCGTCCCGTGTCGTCCCAGGCTCGGGCCTCGGAAAGGATTTCCACGGCTCCCGACGACCAGTCCACCATGGGCGTCGGCCGGTCCGCGTGCAGGGTCCTGGGCAGTTCGCCGTGCTCGATCGCCAGCACCATCTTGATGACGCCGCCCACTCCGGCCGCCGCCGAGGTGTGGCCGATGTTCGACTTCAACGAGCCCAGCCACAAAGGTCGTTCGGCGGGCCGCCGCTGACCGTACGTGGCCAGCAGCGCCTGCGCCTCGATGGGGTCGCCGAGCGTGGTGCCGGTGCCGTGCGCCTCCACCACGTCCACCTCGGACGCCGTCAGGCCCGCGTCCGCGAGCGCCGCCCGGATCACCCGCTGCTGCGACGGGCCGCTGGGCGCCGTCAGGCCGTTGCTCGCACCATCCTGGTTCGTGGCCGAACCGCGGATGACGGCCAGCACCGGGTGCCCGTTGCGCCGGGCGTCCGACAGCCGCTCCAGCAGCAGGACGCCGGCGCCCTCGGACCAGCCGGTTCCGTCCGCGTCGGCCCCGAACGCCTTGCAGCGGCCGTCGGCCGACAGCGCGCGCTGGCGGCTGAACGCCACGAACGCGTCGGGGGTCGCCATCACCGACACCCCGCCGGCCAGGGCCAGCGTGCAGTCGCCGGCCCGCAGGGCCCGGATCGCGAGGTGCAGGGCGACCAGAGAAGAGGAGCAGGCCGTGTCCACGGTCACTGCGGGCCCTTCCAGGCCCAGGGTGTAGGCGATCCGGCCGGAGACCACACTGCTCGCGGTCCCGGTGTCCAACAGGCCCTGGACCTCGGGGAGGTGGCGCGAGCCCGCGCCGTAGCCGTTGCCGATCGCCCCGAGGAAGACACCCGTGCCGGTGCGCCGCAGCGTGCGGGGGTCGATCGCGGCCCGCTCGACCGCCTCCCAGGCGGTCTCCAGTGCCAGCCGCTGCTGGGGGTCCGTCGCCAGGGCCTCGCGCGGCGAGATGCCGAAGAACTCCGCGTCGAAGTCGGCGGCGTCGTGGAGGAAGCCACCGTGCCGGGTGTAGGAGGTACCGGGCCGCTCGGGGTCCGGGTCGTAGAGGCCCTCCAGGTCCCAGCCGCGGTTGACCGGCCAGGTGGAGACCGCGTCGGCGCCCCGGGAGACCAGGTCCCAGAGCAGTTCGGGCGTGTCGGCGCCGCCGGGATAGCGGCAGGCCATGGAAACGATGGCGATCGGTTCGTGGCGGGCTTGCTCGGCCTCGCGCAGCTGCCTCCGGGCGTCACCCAGGTCAGCGGTAGCGCGCCTGAGGTAGTCGAGCAGCTTCTTGTCGTCGGACATCAGTGCCAGCTCTCTCTCAGGCGTTGCCGAAGTCGTTGTCGAGCAGGGCGAACAGCTCGTCCGCTGTCGCCGTTTCCGTCGCCGTGGCGGTGTCGTCCACCGGTCCGGGCGGTGCTGCCTCGCCGCCCGGTGCGCCGGCGCGCCGGCCCCAGCCGCGCAGCAGTTCGTCCAGTCGTTCGCCGACCCCGTCGGTGTCGGCCGCTCCGGGCGGGACTGCCTCGAGGAGCGCGGCCAGCCGGTCCAGCTCGGCCAGCAGCGGCGAGGGCGGTTCGGGCGCGGCGGACAGCTCCGCGTCCAGGTGGGCGGCGAGCGCTTCGGGCGTCGGGTGGTCGAAGACGACCGTCGGCGGGACGGCCAGCCCGGTCGCCCCGGACAGCGCGTTCCTGAACCGCACCGCGAGCATCGAGTCGAAGCCGACCTCGGAGAAGGAGCGTTCCGGGCGCACCGGACCGGCTCCGGGATGGCCGAGGACCGCGGCCGCGTGCCGGATGACCAGGTCGAGTACCGCTTGACGGCGTGCCTGCCGGTCCAGCGGTGCCAGCCGGGCGGCCAGTCGTACGGCGGGGGTGGCGTCGTCGTCGCCCACGGCCTCCGGGGTGTCCTCGGCCGGCACCGCGGTGGTGGCCGCGGTGGTGGCCGAGGTGGTGGCCGCGGCGGCCGTCCGGCCCGGTGTGGGCAGCCAGTACCGGTCGCGCTGGAAGGGGTACGTCGGCAACAGGACGGGTGCCGGGCCTCCCGGCCCGGGGGCCCCCGTCCACGGCGACCAGTCCACCGGACCACCGCCGGCCGCCCACGCCTCGGTCAGTGAGGCCAGCAGCCGGTCCCGGCCGCCGTCGCCGCGCCGCAGCGTGCCGACCGCCGACACCTCCCGCCCGGCCTCCGCGGCCACCGCCTCGATCCCGGCGAGCAGCACCGGATGCGGGCTGACCTCGACGAGCAGGGTGTGGCCCGCGTCGAGCAGGGCGCGGGTCGCTCCGACGAAGTCGACCGGCTCGCGCAGGTTGCGGTACCAGTAGGCGGCGTCGAGCGATTCTCCGGCGACGGGTTCGCCGGTCACCGTCGAGTAGAGCGGGACGGCCGAGGCGCGGGGGCGTATCCCGGTGAGGGCTTCGCGCAGTTCGTCCTCGATCTCGGCGACCTGGGCCGAGTGGGCCGCGTAGTCCACCGGGATCGCCCTGGCCCGTACACCTTCCCGGTCGCAGGCCGCGAGCAGGGCGGCCAGCTCCTCGGGCTCCCCGGCGACGACCACGGCGTCGGGGCCGTTCACCGCGGCCACGCAGAGGCGTCCGCCGGCGGGCATCAGGCTCGTGGTCCGCTCGGCGGAGGCGGCGATCGACACCATGCCGCCGCGTCCCGCCAACCTCAGCAGCGCCCGGCTGCGCCGCGCCACCACGAGGGCCGCGTCGTCGAGCGACAGCGCTCCGGCGACGTGGGCGGCGGCGATCTCGCCCTGGCTGTGTCCGACGACCGCGTCCGGGGTGACCCCGGTGTCGCGCCAGTGCGCGGCCAGCGCGACCATCACGGCGAAGAGCACCGGCTGGACGACGTCCACGCGGTCGAGCGTCGGCGCGCCGGGCGCGCCGCGCAGCACCTCGGTCAGGGACCAGTCGGTGTGCGGGGCGAGCGCCCGTTCGCAGGCAGCGATGGCGGTGGCGAACGGCGCGGAGGCGTCGAGAGCCGCCGCGGCCATGCCGGCCCACTGCGAGCCCTGGCCGGGGAAGACGAAGGCCGTACGGCCGCCGCGCGCCCGGTCCCGCACGACGTCGGGCGCGGGTTCGCCCGCCGCGAGGGCGTCCAGCCGGTCGAGGAGCGCGTCGCGGTCGCGGCCGACGGCTGCTGCCCGGAAGGGCAGGGCGGGGCGGGTGGTGGCGAGCGCACGGGCCGGGGCGGCGGCGCCCCCGTCGGGGCCGGCCCGCAGGTGCTCGCCCAGTCGGCGCGCCTGTCGGCGCAGGGCCGCGGGCGTCATGGCGGAGAGCAGCCACGGAACGGTGGTCCCGGTGTCCTCGGAGGGTTCGCCGTCCGTGCCGTCGGGCAGCGGGCCGGCGTCGGCGGCGGGTGCTTCCTCCAGGACGGCGTGGGCGTTGGTGCCGCTCATGCCGAACGCGGAGACGCCGGCCCGGCGCGGCCGGTCCCCGTCCGGGGCGTCCCAGGGGCGGGCGTCCGCGAGCAGCCGGACCGCGCCGGCCGACCAGTCCACCCGGCTGGACGCCTCCCGTGCGTGCAGGGTGCCGGGGAGCACGCCGTTGCGCAGTGCGAGCACCGTCTTGATGACGCCGGCGACCCCGGCGGCGGCCTGGGTGTGCCCGATGTTGGACTTCAGCGATCCCAGCCACAGCGGGCGGTCGGCGGGCCGGTCCTGGCCGTAGGTGGCCAGCAGGGCCTGCGCCTCGATGGGGTCGCCGAGCACGGTGCCGGTGCCGTGCCCCTCGACCAGGTCGATATCGGCGCCGGACAGTCCTGCCGCGGCCAGCGCGGTCCTGATCACCCGCTGCTGCGCGGGGCCGCTCGGAGCGGTGAGGCCGTTGCTGGCACCGTCCTGGTTCACCGCGGTGCCCCGTACGAGGGCGAGGACCGGATGTCCGAGGCGGCGCGCGTCGGAGAGGCGTTCCACAAGCAGGACGCCCACCCCTTCGCCCCAGCCCGTGCCGTTCGCCCCTTCGGCGAAGGAGCGGCAGCGGCCGTCGGGCGACAGGCCCTGCTGACGGCTGAACTCGACGAAGGCGTCCGGGCTCGCCATCACCGCGGCGCCGCCGACCAGGGCGAACGAGCAGTCGCCGGCGCGCAGTGCCTGGCCGGCCAGGTGCAGTGCCACCAGCGAGGACGAGCAGGCCGTCTCCACGGTCACGGCGGGCCCGCCGAGTCCGAGGGTGTAGGCGACGCGGCCGGAGGCGACGCTGGTGACCGTGCCGCTGAGGAGGTGCCCCTCGATCTCGTCGGACGGGTTCTGCGGGCCGGTGCCGTAGCCCTGGGCGGCGACGCCGACGTAGACGCCGCCCTCGCTGCCGCGGACCGACGCGGGGTCGAGTCCGGCCCGCTCCAGTGCCTCCCAGCTGGTTTCGAGGAGCAGTCGTTGCTGCGGGTCCATGGCCAGTGCTTCGCGCGGGGAGATGCCGAAGAACTCCGCGTCGAACTCGGCCGCGCCGTCCAGGAATCCGCCGCCGGTGGTGGAGAAGGTGCCCGGGTGCAGGGGGTCCGGGTCGTAGAGGGTGTCCAGCGGCCAGCCGCGGTCGGCGGGCAGCGCGGCGACCGCGTCCACTCCGTCGGCCACCAGCTGCCACAGGTCCTCGGGCGAGCGGACGCCGCCCGGGAACCGGCAGGCCATCGAGACGATCGCCAGGGGTTCGTCGGCCGCCGCGGGCCCGGCCGCGCCTCCGGCGCCTGCGGAGTCCGTCGCGGCCGTGCCGGTCGTGCCGTCGGCGTCCGGTTCGGTGCCGCTCAGCTCGGCGAAGAGGTGGGCGGCGAGGGCGGCTGCCGTCGGGTGGTCGAAGACGGTGGTGAACGCGAGCGGCAGAGCGGTGGCCGCGACCAGCCGGTTGCGGAGTTCGACGGCGGTGAGCGAGTCGAAGCCCAGCTCGCGGAACGGGCGGTCGGCCGTGAGGCCGGCGGCCGACTCGTGGCCCAGCACGGCGGCCGCTTCGCTCCGCACCAGTTCCGTCAGCAGTTTGCGGCCCTCGGGCCCGGACAGTCGGTGCAGCCGGTGCAGCCACGACGGGTCGCCGCCCGTGCCGGGTCCGGACCCGGCGGAGGTGTCCGCGTCCGCGGGGTCGCCGTCCGCCGCCCGGGGCTCCGGGGCGGCCGACAGGCCGCGCAGCAGCGCACTGTCCCTGACCGAGCCGAAGATCGGCGCGAAGCGGCTCCAGTCCAGCTCGGCGACGACCGGTTCGCCCTCGTCCAGGGTCAGCGCCAGGCCGAGCGAGGAGAGCGCCGCTGCCGGGGCCATCGGCACCAGCCCGTGTCGGCGCAGGCCGTCGCCGACCGCGCCCTCGGCCATGCCCGCGCCGGCCCAGGGGCCCCAGGCCACCGAGGTCGCCGTCAGGCCCCGGCCGCGCCTCGCCGCAGCGAGGCCGTCCAGGTAGGCGTTGGCCGCCGCGTAGGCGCCCTGGCCGCCGCTGCCCCAGGTGCCCGAGATCGAGGAGAACAGCACGAAGGCGTCCAGCGGGCGGTCTTCGAACAGGGCGTCGAGGTGGGCCGCGCCGCACGTCTTGGCCGCCGTCCGCCGGGCCAGTTCCTCCGGCGTGCAGTCCATCAGCGCGGTGTCCGAGGTGAGTCCGGCGGTGTGCACCACGGCCCGTACGGTGTCGCCCTCGTCGCGCAGCCGCCCCAGGACCCGCTCCAGCGCGGTGCGGTCGGCGACGTCGCAGGCCAGCAGGGTGCTCCGGGCGCCGAGCGCCGCCAGGGCGTCGACCAGCGCGTCGGCTCCGGGGGCCTCGGGGCCCCGCCGACCGAGGAGGACGAGGTGTTCCGCGCCGCGCTCCGCGAGCCAGCGCGCCACCTGGGCGCCGAGGCCTCCGGTGCCGCCGGTGACGAGGACCGTGCCGCGCGGCGTCCACGGTGCGGGCGCGGGTGTCGCGGGCTCCGGCGCGGGGACGAGTCGACGGCCCAACGGTGCCGGCGCGCGTACGGCCACCTGGTCCTCGCCGTCCCGTCCGGCCAGCACCGCGCACAGCCCGTCCAGCGCGGGCCCGTCCAGCAGGTCCGGCAGGTCGACCAGGCCGCCCCAGCGCAGCGGGTGCTCCAGTGCCGCCACCCGGCCCAGGCCCCACACCTGGGCCTGCTCGGGGCGGACCTCCTCCGTGCCGTCGGCTGCCACCGCGCCGCGGGTGGCGCACCACAGGGGTGCGTCGATGCCGCTGTCGCCCAGGGCCTGGAGCAGCAGCAGGGTCCCGGTCAGGCAGGCGTCGAGCATCGGCAGGCCCGGGCGGGGGCCCCGGGCCAGGGCCAGCAGCGACACGACTCCCTCCAAGGAGCCGAACTCCGGGAGGAGCGAGGCCAGTTCGGCGCGTTCGGCGGCGGCCCCGACCCGGATCACGGCCACGTCGGCGCCGTGTCCGGCGAGCGCCTGCTCGCAGGCGAGTGCGGTGTCCTCGGCACCGGGTCCGTCCGGGGTGACGAGCAGCCAGCGGCCGGAGAGGCGGGGCTCCGCGGGCGCGGTGAGCGGCTCCCATGCGATGCGGTAGCGGCGGGGGCCGGCGGGGAGCTCGGTCTCCCGGCGGGAGCGCCGGGCGGCGGGGGCCGGGTCCGGCGCGGCCACCGGCCAGAAGCGCCTGCGCTGGAAGGCGTAGGTGGGCAGGTCGACCCGCTGCACGTCGGTGCCGCTCCAGCCCGCCGACCAGTCCACCGCCACGCCGCGCAGGTGCAGCGAGGCGAGTGCGGTGCGGACCGCGTCCGGCTCGCCGCGGCCGTCGCGCAGCAGCGGCACCGTCCCGGGGCCGCCGGGGCCGCCGGGGGTGGGGGTGGCGTCGGGGAGGCAGGCGTGGAGCATGCCGGACAGCACGCCGCCCGGTCCGAGTTCGAGGTACGTCGTCGCGCCCTCGGCCCGCAGTCGGCGGGCCCCTTCCAGGAAGCGCACGGTGCCCCGGACGTGGCGCACCCAGTGTTCGGGGGAACGGAGTTCCGCGGCCGTGGCCGTGCGCCCGGTCAGGTTGGAGACGATCTCGATGCCGGGCGCGTGGTAGGTCAGCGACTCGGCCACGTCCCGGAACGCGTCGAGCATCCCGTCCATCCGGGCGGAGTGGAACGCGTGGCTCACGCTCAGCCGGCGGGTGCGCCGTCCGCGGGAGCGGAACGCCCCGGCCAGGCGCAGCACCGCGTCCGCGTCACCGGACAGGACCACGGAGGTGGGCCCGTTGACGGCGGCGATGTCCACCGCGTCCCGGCCCGGGTCGCGGTCCGCTTCCGTCTCCGGGAGGGGGTGCGGGTGCCCGGTGCGGTCGTCCAGCAGGGCCTGGTGCACTTCCTCCTCGGTGGCCTCCACCGCCACCATCGCCCCGCCCTCGGGCAGTTCGTCCATCAGCCGGCCCCGGGCCGTTACCAGCGCGCAGGCGTCGGGCAGGTCCAGCACGCCCGCCGCGTGGGCTGCGGCGAGTTCGCCGATGGAGTGCCCCATCAGCAGGTCGGGCCGCACACCCCAGTGCTGCACGAGCCGGAACAGCGCCGTCTCCAGGGCGAACAACGCGGGCTGGGTGTACCGGGTGCGGTCGAGCAGCGCCGCACCGGGGGTTCCGGGCTCGGCGAACAGGATGTCGCGCAGGGGCAGGTCGAGGTGCGGGTCCAGGCCGGTCAGCACCTCGTCGAGGGCGTCGGCGAACACCGGGTCGTCGCGGTAGAGCTCCGCGCCGGCTCCGGCCCGCTGGCTGCCCTGTCCCGGGAAGAGGAAGGCGGTCCGGCCGGAGCGTACGGCGCCTCCGGTGAGCAGGTGGCCCGCTGCCGTGCCGCGCGCGAGTGCGGTGAGCGAGCGTCGGACGGATGCCCGGTCCCGTCCCAGGACGGCGGCCCGGTGTTCGAGCGGGGCCCGTCCTGTGGCGAGCGAGTAGGCGACGTCCGCCAGTTCGGCGTCCGGGTCGGCATCGAGCCGGCTCATCAGTCGGCCGGCCTGTGCCCGCAGGGCCTCCGGTGTGCCGGCCGAGAGCAGCAGCGGCACGGGCGGGGCGGCCCGGCGCGCGGTGGCCGTGGTGGCGGTGCCCGGGGCGGGCACGGCCGAGGTGTCGGTCCGCTCCGGGGCGGGCGCGACCGCGACGGCCGGTGCCTGCTCGATGATCGCGTGCGCGTTGGTGCCGCTGATGCCGAACGACGACACGCCTGCCCGGCGTGGGTTCCCGGTCTCCGGCCACGGGGTGTGCGCGGTGAGCAGGCGGATGGCACCGTCGGACCAGTCGACGTGCGGGTTCGGCGTCCCGGCGTGCAGGGTTCCCGGCAGTTCGCCGTGGCGGATGGCCAGCACCATCTTCATCACCCCGGCCACCCCGGCAGCCGCCTGGGTGTGCCCGATGTTCGACTTCACCGAGCCGAGCCACAGCGGACGGTCCGCCGGGCGCGCCGGTCCGTGGACGGCCTGGAGCGCCTGCGCTTCGATGGGGTCGCCGAGCCTCGTGCCGGTGCCGTGGGCCTCGATCGCGTCGATCTGGTCGGCGCGCAGCGCGGCGTCGGCCAGGGCGGCGCGGATGACCTGCTGCTGGGACGGGCCGTTGGGGGCGGTGAGCCCGTTGCTGGCGCCGTCCTGGTTCACGGCGGTACCGCTGATCAGTGCGAGTACGGGGTGGCCGTGGCGCAGGGCGTCGCTGTGACGCTCCAGCAGCAGCACTCCGGCGCCCTCGCCCCAGCCCGTGCCGTCCGCCTCCGCCGCGAACGCCTTGCACCGTCCGTCGGCGGCGAGCCCGCGCTGGCGGCTGAACTCCACGAAGAGCCGCGGGGTGCTCATCACCGTCACCCCGCCCGCGAGGGCCTGCTCGCAGTCGCCGCGCCGCAGTGCCTGCACGGCCAGGTGCAGCGCCACCAGCGACGAGGAGCACGCGGTGTCGACGGTGAGTGAGGGCCCCTGGAGGCCGAGGACGTAGGACAGCCGCCCGGACAGTACGCTGGCCGTGTTCCCGGTCAGCAGATGGCCCTCGGACACTCCCTCGGCGCCCTCCAGCAGCGCGGAGTAGTCCTGACCGTTGGTACCGATGTAGACGCCGACCTGCCGGTCCTTCAGCGCGGTCGGGTCCTGCCCGGCGTCCTCGACCGCCTCCCAGACGGTTTCCAGGAGCAGCCGCTGCTGCGGGTCCATGGCCAGGGCCTCGCGTGGCGAGATGCCGAAGAACTCCGCGTCGAACTCGGTGGCGTCGTGCAGGAAGCCGCCCTGCCTGCTGTACGTGGTGCCGGCGTGGTCAGGGTCGGGGTCGTACAGCCCCTCGGTGTCCCAGCCCCGGTTCGACGGCCAGTCGCCGACGGCGTCGGTGCCCTTCGAGAGCAGGTGCCAGAAGTCCTCGGGCCGCGCGACCCCGCCGGGGAAGCGGCAGCCCATGCCGACGATCGCGATCGGCTCGTTGCCGCCGGGCTCCGCCCCCCGGCTCGCCTCGGAGCCGACGGAGCCGACGGAGCCGACGGAGCCGGCAGACTCGGCGGCGCCACTCGCCACGTCCGGTAGGTCCAGGTCCGCGAGCAGCCGGTCGGCCAGCGCCGACGGTGTGGGATGGTCGAACAGGACGGTGGCGGGCAGAGCCAGTCCGGTGACGGCGGCGAGCCGGTTGCGCAGCTCCACCGCCGTCAGCGAGTCGAAGCCGAGCGCGGAGAACGCCTTTCCGGACCGGACCGTGTCGACGTCGGGGTGGCGCAGGACCGTCGCCGCGTGGGTGCGTACCAGTTCGGTGAGGGTCCTGACCCGGTCCTCGTGGCGCGGCAGTACGGCGATCTGCTGCCGGAGGGTGTCGGCGGAGCCGCCGCCCTCCCGGGCCGCCGACGGCGCGGTGGTGTCCTGGACGGGCCTCGCGGCAGCCGGGTCCGGTATCCCGTCGAGCAGGGCGGCGGACCGCAGGCCCGTGCTCGTGGTGAAGCGCCTCCAGTCGACGTCGGCGACCACGACCAGTTCGTCGTCCTCCGCGAGTGCCCGGCCGATCGCGGTGACGGCCGTTTCGGGCTCCATCACCGGCATGCCGAAGTCCCGCAGCCGCGCGGCGACACCGTCCGCCAGCATGCCCGGCCCGGCCCAGGCGCCCCAGGCCACGGACGTGCCGGGCAGCCCGGCGGCCCGGCGGGCGGCGACGAGTGCGTCGACGGCCGCGTTGGCGGCCGCGTAGTTGCCCTGCCCGGCGTTGCCCACGACGCCCATCACCGACGAGAACACCACGAAGGCCGACAGGTCGAGACCCGCGGTGGCCTCGTGCAGGTTCCGTGCGGCGGTCAGCTTGGCGCGCAGCACCACGGCGAGCCGCGCGGGGTCCAGCGCGTCGAGCACACCGTCGTCGAGGACGCCCGCCGCATGGATGACGGCGGACAGCGGGTATCGCGCCGGGATGTCGGCGAGCAGCGCCGCCAGTGCGGCCGGGTCGGCGACGTCGCAGGCCGCGAAGGCCACTTCGGCGCCCAGCGCCGTCAGTTCCTCCCGCAGCGCGTCCGCACCGGGTGCGTCGGCACCGCGACGGCTGACCAGCAGCAGCCGCTCCGCGCCCTGGCCCGCGAGCCAGCGCGCCGTGTGCGAGCCGACGCCACCGGTGCCACCGGTGACGAGGACCGTGCCCTGCCATCGCGGTCGCGTCCGCACCCGGACGGCCGCGCCGTCCGCGCCACCCTTACGGGCCTTCGGCGGCGCGGACGACGCGGGCCGGAGCCGGCGTCCGTGAACCCCGGTGGAGCGCACCGCCACCTGTTCCTCATCGGCCACGGCTCCCGCGAGCACCGCGCACAAGCGGCGGGCGGCCCGTACGTCCAGCACCTCGGGCAGGTCGATCAGGCCGCCCCGGCGATGCGGGTGCTCCAGTGCCAGCGTCCGGCCCAGGGCGGCGGACGCGGCCTGGCCGACGTGTCCGGGCCGTTCCGCACCGCCCAGGACCGCCGTTCCCTTCGTCAGCGTCCAGAGCCGGGCGTGGATACCCGCGTCCTCCAGCGCCTGGGCCAGGGCGAGGGTCAGCGCCGGACCACCGGGCAGGTCGGGGTGTTCGGGATGGGGGCGCTCCTCCCAGGACAGCAGGGACAGCACGCCGGCGATCGGCTGCTCCCCGACGGTCTTCGTGAGCAGAGCGGCCATGTGGTCGCGGGTCGCGCCCGGATCGGCGACGACGCACGGGAGGAGGTCGGCTCCGGCCTCGCCGAGAGTGCCCAGGACGGCCGCCGCTTCGTCGCCCTCGGGACGCAGGGCGAGCCAGCGACCGGGGAGGCCGTCCGCCGGCGCGACCGACAGGGGTGCCCAGGCAACGTGGTAGCGCCAGGATCCAGCCCTCCGTTCACGGTTCCTGGCGGAGCGCCAGGTCGCCAGGGCGGGCAGGACTTCGTCCAGGGCTTCACGGCCGACCCCGAGGGTTTCGGCGAGTTGAGCGGGGTCCTGTAGTTCCAGGTCGTCCCAGCGGTCTTCGGCGGGGGCGGCCGGGACGGCGGCCGGGGCCGTCAGCCAGTAGCGCCGCCGCTGGAAGGCGTACGTCGGCAGGTCCACCCGTCGGCCCTCCGGGAACGCCCCCGACCAGTCCACCTCCAGTCCGCACTCCCACCCGCGGCTCACCGAGCGCAGCACCTGCTCCAGGCCGCCTTCTTCACGCCGCAACGTCCCCAGCACCGCGGCGTCCACACCCGCGGCCTCCACCGACTCCCCCACCGCCACGCCCAACACCGTGTGCGGGCTGGCCTCGATGAAGACGCGGTGCCCGGCCGCGAGGAGCCCGCGGGTCGCCTGCTCGAACTCGACGGTCTCCCGCAGATTGCGGTACCAGTACTCCGCGTCCAGGGCCTTCGTGTCCAACAGGCCACCCGTCACGCTCGAACAGAACGGCACGGCACCGGAACGGGGCACGATGCCGGCCAGATCGGACAGCAACCGCTCGCGGATCTCCTCCACCTGCGCGGAATGCGACGCGTAGTCGACCTCGATCACACGCGCCCGCACCCCCTCACCCACCAGCGCGTCGACCAGTGCCGCCACCGCGTCCGCGTCACCCGACACCACCGTCGACGACGGCCCGTTCACCGCCGCCACCGACAACCGCCCCGCCCACGGGGCGATCCGCTCCCGCACCACACCCACCGGCAGAGGCACCGACGCCATGCCACCCCGCCCCGCCAACGCCCCCACCGCACGGGAACGCAACGCCACCACCCGGGCCCCGTCCTCCAGACTCAAACCGCCCGCCACGCACGCCGCCGCGACCTCACCCTGAGAATGGCCCACCACCGCGTCCGGAACCACACCGAACGAACGCCACACCTCCGCCAGCGACACCATCACCGCCCACAGCACCGGCTGCACCACCTCGACCCGCGCCAGCAGCGCCTCCGAACCCAACGCCTCCGTCAACGACCAGTCGACGTAAGGCGCCAGCGCCCGCCCGCACTCCGCCATCCGCCCCGCGAACACCTCCGACTCACCCAACAGCCCCGCAGCCATCCCCACCCACTGCGAACCCTGACCCGGGAACACCAACACCGAACGACCGGAAACCAACCCGCCGCCGGCCACCGACCCCGGTGCCAAACGCCCCTCCGCCAGCGCCTTCAACCCACCGAGCAACTCGCTCCGGTCCCCGCCCACCACCACCGCACGGTGCTCGAAGGACGCACGCCCCACCGCCAGCGAATAGCCCACGTCCGCCCTATCAAGCCCGGGCTCCGCCACCACCCGTGCCACCAACGCCCCCGCCTGCGCCCGCAGAGCCTCCGCACTGCGCGCCGACACCGGCCACACCACCGTCCCGGGACGCCGGGCACCCTCCACCGCCCCGGCCGGATCCTCAGCCGGCGCAGACTCCAGGATCACGTGAGCGTTGGTCCCGCTGATGCCGAAGGAGGAAACCCCCGCCCGGCGCGGGCGTCCCGTGTCGTCCCACGCACGGGCCTCCGTCAGCAACCGGCCGGCCCCCGCGGACCAGTCCACCTCGGGCGTCGGACCGTCCACGTGCAGCGTCTTCGGCATCACCCCGTGCCGCATCGCCAGCACCGACTTGATGACGCCGCCCACGCCCGCCGCGGCCTGGGAATGGCCGATGTTGGACTTCAGCGAGCCGATCCACACCGGCCGGTCCGCCGGACGGTCCTGCCCGTACGTCGCCAGCAGCGCCTGCGCCTCGATCGGGTCACCCAACCGCGTCCCCGTGCCGTGCGCCTCCACCACGTCCACCGCGGACGCCGGCAGCCCCGCGTCCGCGAGCGCCGCCCGGATCACCCGCTGCTGCGACGGACCGTTCGGCGCCGTCAGACCATTGCTCGCACCGTCCTGGTTCACCGCCGAACCACGGATCACCGCCAGCACCGGATGCCCGTTGCGCCGCGCGTCCGACAACCGCTCCACCAGCAGCATCCCCACGCCCTCGGCCAGGCCGAAACCGTCGGCGGCTGCCGCGAAGGCCTTGCAGCGGCCGTCCGGAGCCAGACCGCCCTGACGGCTGAACTCCACGAGCATGCCGACCGTGGGCATCACGGTCGCGCCGCCGGCCAGCGCCAGCGAGCACTCGCCCGCCCGCAGCGCCCGTACCGCGAGGTGCAGGGCCACCAGCGAGGACGAGCACGCAGTGTCCACGGTGACCGCCGCTCCCTCCAGACCGAGGGTGTAGGCCAGTCGGCCCGACGCGACGCTTCCGGTGTTGCCGGTCAGCAGGTGGCCGCCCTCGTCGGCGCCCTGTTCGAGAGGGGGCCCGTAGTCCATGGTCATCGCCCCGACGTAGACGCCCGTCGGGGTCCGCCGCAGGGTGGCCGGGTCGATCCCGGCCCGCTCCAGCGCTTCCCAGGTCGTCTCCAGCAGCAGCCGCTGCTGCGGGTCCATCGCCGCCGCCTCGCGCGGCGAGATGCCGAAGAACTCCGCGTCGAACCCGGCCGCACCGGCGAGCGAACCCGCCTCTCGCTGGTAGTACCGGCCCGGCGTCCCCGGTACGGGGTCGTACCGTCCGGCGGTGTCCCAACCGCGGTCGTCGGGCAGCGCGGAGACGGCGTCGGCACCTGCCGACACCAGCTCCCAGAGTTCGTCGGGACTGCCGACACCGCCGGGGTAGCGGCAGCCCATGCCGACGATCACCACCGGGTCGTCGTCCTCGGCCCGCCGCACCGGCTCGTCCGCGTCCGTGTTCCCGTCGGGCCGGTCGCCGCTGATCTCGGCGCAGAGGTACGCGGTCAGGGCCGCCGGGGTCGGGCAGTCGAAGACAACGGTCGCCGGGATGCGCAGCGCCGTCGCCGCGCTCAGCCGGTTGCGCAGCTCCACGGCGGTGACGGAGTCGAATCCCAGGTCGAGGAAGGGCAGGTCGGCGGGGACCGGATCGGACCGCCCGGTCAGCGCGGCGATCTCCTCGCCCACCAGCCGTGCCAGCGCGGCACGCCGCTCCGGTACGTCCGATCCGGTTAGCTCCACGCGCAACGCGGTGCCGGCGTCCCGGTCACCGCCCGCGCCGCCGGACCCGTTCGCGTCCGCCGGGCCGGGCTCCGCGAGCGCCGCCAGGGCAGCCGCCGGCAGTTCCCGCACCCGGGCGTGCTGCCCGGCGAACAGCGCTTCCCGGTCCGGGGTGACACCGCGCACGTACAGGTCACCGAGCGAGGTCAGGAACCGGCCCGGACCGCCCTGGTCCCGGCGCAGCGTCCCGAGGACGGCGGCCTGCGCACCGTGTTCCTCCGCGCAGTCCGTGAGGGCGGAGGTCAGCACGGTGTGCGGGCTGACCTCCAGCAGGACGCCGTGCCCGTCCCGCAGCAGGGCCCCGGTCGCCTGGTGGAACCTGACCGTGTTGCGCAGGTTGCGGCACCAGTAGTCGGCGTCCAGCACCGGGACGTCCAGTCGTCCCCCGGTCAGTCCGGAGTAGTAGGGCAGATGCGGTGTGCGGGGCCGGATCGGTGCGAGGTCGGCGCGCATCCGGGGGACGATCGCGTCGATGTGGGGGGAATGGGCGGCCAGGCCCACCGCGATCCGCCGTGCGTGCACCGCGTCCGAGGCCAGGTCGGCGAGGAGTTCGGCCGCGGCGTCGCGGTCACCGGAGACGATCACGGACCGCGGCCCGTTGTGCGCGGCGACGACGAGGCGGCCGTCCCAGCGGCGCAGCCGCGGCTCGACCTCGCCCGCCGGGGCCATGACGGAGACCATGTCCCCCTTCCCGGCCAGGGTCGCCTGGGCCTGGCTCCACAGGGCCACCACCCGCGCGCAGTCGTCCAGGGACAGCGCGCCGCAGACCGCGGCGGCGGTGACCTCGCCGACGCTGTGCCCGAGCACGGCGGCCGGTTCCACACCGTGGGAGCGCCACAGCGCGGCGAGCGACACCGTCACGGCGAACAGCAGGGGCTGCACCACGTCGGCCCGGTCCGCAGCGGGTGTGCCCGGCGCGTCCGGGTCGCGGAGCACGTCGATCGGCGACCAGTCGACGAACGGTTCCAGGGCCTGCGCGCACGCGTCCATCCGGTCGCGGAACACCGTGGAGGTGTCCAGCAGGTCCACCGCCATCCGGGGCCATTGCGCGCCCTGTCCGGGAAACACGAAGGCGACCCGGCGACCTGCCCCTGCGGCGCCCTCCACCAGGCCGGGCATGCTCCTGCCGTCGGCGAGCGCGTCCAGCCGCCGCAGGAATCCGTCGCGGCCGTCCGCCACCAGTGCCGCCCGCCGGCTCCCCTCGGAAGCGGTGCGCGCGAGGGTGAACGCGATGTCCTGGGGACTCCAGTCGTCACGACCGGCCAGGTACGCGTGCAGGCCGCGCGCGCCGGCCGCCAGCGACTCCTTGCCGCTGCCTGCCAGTGTCCACAGCAGTGGTGCTTCCGTACCGTCGGGGTGCGCCATCGTGTCTTCGGACTCCTTCACGGCGAGCAGGACCATCAGTCGCCGGACCGTGGCGGGGGCCCGCTCGCACGGGTCGCGCGCCGACCGGGACGCCTTCGTCATGCCCGGCGTGTACCGCCACCGGACCTGCGACGTCGATCTTGCCCAAGTCGCATAGCAGCTCGATAGCGCAGGCCGCGACACGACGTGGACACGGGGAGCGGGCGGGTCGCGGAGCAGCGGGAGGCCCGCGCGCGCACCATGGGGCGGGTCGACCGTCCGTTCCGGCGGACCGCTCCGGGCCCGGAGCCGAGAGAGCACCACCGCTGCCCCGACACGGCAACCGGAGCTCGCTCGCCCGGTTCACCTCCACCCCGCCCGCCGCGACCCCGCCCGCCGCGACCGCGGCCGCGCCGACTGTGCCCGGGCGCGGGAGCACATCCGCTCGGCGGCGCTCAGCCGGGGCGCCGCCTCCGCGGGCCCGACCATCGCCCGCCGACCACCGGACAGGACCCCCGAACACCCTCGCCACGGCGTGTCGTCCGGTGGATGTGCCAGTGGCACGGGCCTGCAGAACGGGCCGCCGCAGAAGGCTCGCAGAACCCACAGAACACCTTCAAATCACAGGAGTTGACGTTCAGTCAGTCGTGCTGTGAAGTGGGCATGACGCCCTGGTCGACGTCGCGTGCCCCGGGGGATGGGGCCGGTCGGCCGTGGCTGCCATCGGCGCAAAGGGGGAGCATCCTGATGGCATACGCGAAGGGTTATGACGTCTCCGACTTCCAGTCGGGCATTCCGGGGGACGCGGAGTTCGTCTTCATCAAGGCCACCGAAGGCGGCCACACCGGCCAGTCGGGGTACGCCGACAAGCTCGCGGACGCCCGGGGGCGCGGGCTGGTGGTCGGGCACTACCACTTCCTGCACGCGGAGAACCCGGTCGAGGGCGAGGTGGAGCACTTCTGCCGGGTCGTGGGGCAGGTCCCCGCGGGCGAGCTGCTGGTGCTGGACTTCGAGCCGTACGGACAGTCGGTCGGCGACGGCGACGCGACCGAGGCGAAGAACCGGTGGCTGGCGGCGGTCAAGCAGCGTTACCCGGACCGCCTGGTCGGGCTCTACACCAACCGGGACTACTGGTTCCGGACGGACGACAACGCCGGTGACTTCCTGTGGATAGCGGACTACGTGTCCGCGGGTTCGCCGCGCATCCAGGCGTCCTGGCGCTTCCACCAGTACAGCGACGACCCGCTCGACGCGGACGTGTTCAACGGCTCGCTGGACGAGTTGCGGGCGTGGGCCGGCGCCGTCCGGGCCCCGGACCCCGAGCCGCCCGCGCCGACCCCGGCCCCGGGGCCGCAGTCGCCCGACTGGCCGGGACTGCAGCTGGTGGACCGGGACCAGTGGGGCGCGCGGCCCTGGCGCGAGCCCAACGGTTCGATCCCGTACGCCGGTCCGCGCGCCGGAGTGAAGGTGCACTACCTCGGCACGGCGTACACCTTCGACACCCACGACACCTGCCCGGCCTACGTACGACGCCTCCAGGCCTCGCACATGGACGACGACGGCTGGTCGGACATCGGCTACAGCTTCGTGGTCTGCGAGCACGGCTCCGTGTTCGAGGGCCGCGGGCTGAACCGGCGCAACAGCGCCAACGGCGACGTCCCGCTCAACGAGGCGCACTACGCGGTGTGCGGGTTGGTCGGCTCCTCCGGCTCGACCGTGCCCACCCCGGAACAGCTCAACGGGCTGCGGGACGCGATCGAGTACTGCGAGCAGCAGGGCCCGGCGGGCCCGGAGATCAAGGGGCACCAGGACGGCTACTCGACCGACTGCCCCGGCCCGTCGCTGTACGCCTGGGTGACGTCGGGTGCGCCGCGCCCCTCCGGCACGGTGGTCACCCCGCCCCAACAGCCCGCGCCCCAGCCGGACCCGACCCCGGACCCGACCCCGGACCCGACCCCGGCCAGATACCGGAAGGACGTCGGCGGCCTGTCGTACGGCTACGGCGCGCACGGTCCGCAGGTCACCATCGTCGGCGAGGCGCTGGTGACGGCGGGCTTCGGCTCGCACTACGGCCAGGGCCCGGGACCGGACTGGACCGACGCCGACACCCTCAACTACGCCGACTACCAGCGCAGTCTGGGCTACTCCGGCGGGGACGCGGACGGCGTGCCCGGCGAGTCCTCGCTGCGCCGACTGCTCGGCGGGCCGATCCCGCTGGCCGAGGTGTCGAAGTCGCGGGTGGTCGCGGCGGCCCGCCAGGACCCGGACGCGCCCCAGGGCGCCACCACGCACGCCGACGACGTGTACACGGTGGAGCGGGCCCTCGTCGCCGAGGGGCTGCTCGACCGGCAGTGGGCCGACGGCTCGTTCGGCACCCGGACCATCGACGCCTACTCCGCGCTGCAGCGCCGGTACGGGTACAGCGGGCAGCAGGCGGACGGCATACCCGGCATCGACTCGCTGACCCGGCTCGGCCAGGCACACGGATTCACCGTCGCCGGCTGACGTCGGCCGAGGAGGACAGATGTACCAACTCGCCCTGTCCCTGTGGCGCACGTGCGTGCCCTACATCGTCGCGTTCCTCGTGGTGCAGGCCGCGCGGCTCGGCCTGCACCTGGACAACGCCTCCGTCACCTCCGCCCTGGTCACCGGCTTCGGCACGGTCTACTACGCCGCGTTCCGGTTCCTGGAGCACCGGTTCGGCGCGAGCTGGGGCTGGTTCCTGGGGGCCGCCCGGCCGCCGTCCTACCAGCCGCCGGTCCCCGCGCCCGCGCCCACGCCGGCCACACCTGCACCCACGCCTGCCGCACCTGCACCCACGCCTGCCGCACCCACGCCTGCGCCGTCCGCGCCTGCACCCACGCCTACGCCCGCGCCGGCTCCGGCTCCGGCTCCGGCTCCGGCGCCCGAGCCCGCACCCACGCCTATGCCCGCACCCGCACCCGCACCCGCACCCGCACCCGCACCCGCAGCGACGCCGCCGGACCCCACGCCGGCCCGACCCGACTACCGGAACCTGCCCGAAGGCGGCTGACGGGCACCGGCACAGGGGTTGCGGAATGCCGAATTCCGCAACCCCCGAAAAGGCCCGGTATGACAATTAGCCTTTTCTGTTCAGGTCTTGACGAATTGTCACCTGAATCCGAGACTGAGCCTGCCACCAATGCATCCGGATTCCATTTCACCGGCCTCTTGATGCACGAAGTGAACGGAGGGGGAATTTGCCGACGACACCGACCTATCCGGGCGTCTACATCGAAGAGCTTCCCAGCGGCGTCCGTACCATCACCGCGGTGAGCACCTCGGTGACCGCCTTCGTCGGGGCCACCCGGCGCGGCCCGCTCGACCAGCCGGTCACCATCACCAGTTTCGCGGACTTCGAACGCCGTTTCGGCGGACTCGCGAGTCAGAGCCCGGTCAGCTACGCCGTCCAGCAGTTCTTCCTCAACGGGGGCTCGGTCGGGATCGTGGTCCGGGTCGCGGCGGCCGGCACCGGCGCCGCCGCGGGCGTCACGCTCAGCTCGACGCAGACCTCCACCGCCACCCCGGCCCTGGAGGTCACGGCCGTCGAGCCGGGGCTCTGGGGCGGGGCGCTGCGGGTCGCCGTGGACTACCGGACGCCGACCCCGGCCGAGACCTTCAACCTCCAGGTCTTCGACACCTCCGGCGCCGTCCGGGAGTCCTTCGCGGACCTGTCGACCCAGGCTGCCGGCCCCCGGTTCGCCGAGACGGTGGTGAACAGCGGCTCGACTGTCGTCCGAGTCAAGGTGCTCGCGGAGAGCCGGCCGGACCCGGTGGGCACCGTCTCCAAGCCCTTCGCGGCCACCCTGCCGGACCTCACCCACGAGATCCAGGTGAAGATCGCCGACGTCTCGCGGACCGTCACGATCCACGACCCCGCCGCGGACGGCACCGCGCCGACCACCGTCCCCGAGCTCGCCCTGCTGCTGGAGCGCAAGCTGCGGGCCCTGCCCGACGCCCCGGGCAAGCGGGCCTTCGCGGGCACCCGGGTGAGCGTGTTCGGGCGGCAGCTCCAGGTCGTCGCCGGCTCCACCGACCCGGCCGACGTGGTGCGCTTCCTCGGTGAGGCCGCCAACAACCTCGGACTGGAGGGCTCGGTCAACCCGCCGGTCCTCGCCCTCGCCGGCGGCCAGGACGGCGGAGCCCCCGGCATGACGGACCTGATCGGCAGCGAGGCCGGCAAGACCGGCATCCAGGCCCTGCGCGACGTGCCGGACGTCAACCTGCTGGTGCTGCCGGAACTGGCCGGCTACGCCAGCGTGGACGACGCCGTCACGGTCGTCTCGGCCGCCCAGGCGCTCTGCGTGGAGCAGCGGATGTTCCTGATCGTCGACTCGCCGCAGGCGTGGACGACGCTGGACGCCGCCCGGGCGGGCCTGTCCGCCTTCGACTCGGTGCGCAACGACCACGCCGCGCTGTACTTCCCGCACCTGGAGCTGGTCGACCCGCTCACCGGCCGGCTGCGCAGCTTCCCGCCGTCGGGCACCATCGCCGGCGTGATGGCGCGCACCGACGGCCAGCGGGGCGTGTGGAAGGCACCCGCGGGCACCGAGGCCGGGCTGCCCGGGGTACGCGCGCTGACCGTCCCGCTGACGGACCGGGAGAACGGCCTGCTGAACCCGCTCGCGGTGAACTGCCTGCGGACGTTCCCGGTGGTGGGCCCGGTGGCGTGGGGCGCGCGGACCATGGCGGGCGCCGACGCGCTCAGCTCGCAGTGGAAGTACGTCCCGGTGCGGCGCCTGGCGCTGATGCTGGAGGAGAGCCTCTACCGCGGTACCAAGTGGGTCGTGTTCGAGCCCAACGACGAGCGGCTGTGGGCGCAGATCCGGCTGAACGTGGGCGCGTTCCTGCACTCGCTGTTCCAGCAGGGCGCGTTCCAGGGCACGTCGGCGCGCTCGGCCTATTTCGTCAAGTGCGACAAGGACACCACCACGCAGGACGACATCGATCGCG
Source organism: Kitasatospora sp. NPDC059599 (assembly GCF_042735125.1). Taxonomy (NCBI): domain Bacteria; kingdom Bacillati; phylum Actinomycetota; class Actinomycetes; order Kitasatosporales; family Streptomycetaceae; genus Kitasatospora; species Kitasatospora sp. NPDC059599. The sequence goes on from NZ_JBHWCL010000003.1 coordinate 53,625, forward strand.
GTGTGGTGAACGTCGTGGTCGGATTCGCGCCACTCAAGCCCGCGGAATTCGTGATCGTCAAGATCGAGCAGCTCGCCGGACAGTTCGAGGTTTAGGATCTCCATGGTCGAGTTCACCGTCAATCCATACCGGTTCGATCCGTACAAGAACTTCAAGTTCCTGGTCGTCTGGGACGGTCGGGTCGTCGCCGGAATCAGCAAGATCAGCCCGCTCAAGCGCACCACCGAGGTGGTGAAGCACCGCAGCGGGGGCGATCCGAGCGCGCCGCGCAAGTCGCCGGGGCGCACCGACTTCGAGGCGGTCACCCTGGAGCGCGGGGTCACCCACGACCCGGAGTTCGACCGCTGGGCCAACAAGGTCTGGATGGTCGGCGCGGGCCGCGGGGCGGAGGTCTCGCTGCGGGACTTCCGCAAGGACCTGGTGATCCAGGTGCTCAACGAGGCCGGTCAGGTGGCGGTCGCCCACAAGCTGTACCGCGCCTGGCCGAGTGAGTACCAGGCGCTCGGTGAACTGGATGCCAACGCCAACGCGGTGGCGATCCAGAGCCTCAAACTGGAGGTGGAGGGCTGGGAGCGGGACGAGGAGACGCCCGAGCCGGAAGAGCCCTCGTTCCAGCAGCCGGCCTGAGCGGCCGACCGGTGGAACTCGCCGGGGAGGCAGCCCTGTTGGCCGCCTGGGAGGCCGGGCTGGCGGCCGGCCGCACCGGGCGGGCCCTGCTGCTGCACACCGTCGCCCGTCCGGGCGCCGGGCCGGAGGAACTGCTGGCCGTACCGCTCGGCCGACGGGACGCCGAACTGTTCGGCCTGCGCGCGGAGCTGTTCGGCGAACGGCTCAACGTGCGGGTCGGCTGCCCGAGTTGCGCGGAGGAGATGGAGTTCGCCTTCGACGCCGGGCAGGTGGTCGGTGCCGCGCGGCCGGCGGACGGCCCGCTGCGGGTGGAGCTGGACGGCTGGCAGGTCGGCTTCCGGCTGCCCACCCCCGGCGACCTGGCCGCCGCCGAACAGGCCCCCGCAGGCCGGGCCAGGGCCGTGGTGCTGGAGCGGTGCGTGCTGACCGCCGAGCACGGCGGGGAGCCGGTCGCCGCCCGGCAGCTCCCCGAACCGGTCCAGCGGCGCGTGGCCGAGGCCGCCGCCGCGGCCGACCCCTGCGCGGACGTCCGGCTGAACCTCAGCTGCCCCGAGTGCGGCGAGCAGGCCCTCGCCGAGCTGGACATCGCCTCCTACCTCTGGGAGGAGCTGGACGATTGGGCCCGGTCGACCCTGCTCGACGTCCACCTCCTGGCCACCGCCTACGGCTGGAGCGAGGCGGAGATCCTGGCGCTCAGCCCACTGCGGCGCCGCTACTACCTGGAGCTGTGTGCAGATGCCTGACCACTTCGACCGCCTGGTGGCGAAGGGCGACCCGGGCGGGGACCGGGCCGGGGTACGGGTCCGCCCGCGCCTGCCGGGGCCGTTCGAACGGCCAGAGGCGCTCGCTCCGGCGCTGCCGGTCGTGGACGAGGAGTCGTTCGGGCCGGGCCGCTCGGGCAGGCGACCCGCTCCCGTGCCACTCCCCCGGCCGCCGGCGGCGCCCGTCGAGAGGGCGCTGCGGACGGTGGTCGGTGAGGACCGGCCGGCTGTCGCACCGGTCCTTCCGCTGCCGCGCCCGCCGCTGCTGATCGCGCCACCGGTCACCCCCGTTGCCGCACCGGCCGTCGAGCCGGCGCTGCGGAGGGAGGACGCCCGCCCGGCAGCCGTACCGACGCCCGTCACCGCACTGCACCGGGCGGCCGCCCCCGAGCTGCCGACCGTGGCACCGCCCGCACCGGTCCGTACGGCCGCCGCCGCGCCGGCGTCCGTACGGCGGGCCGCCGCGGCAGCCGCCCCGGGCCAGGCGCACGGGACCGGGACCCGCCGCCGGCAACGGCCGGTCGAGCGGGTGGTACGGGTCCAGATCGGGCGGGTCGAGGTCAAGGCCGCCCAGCGCACGCCGACCGGACCGCGCAAGCCGGCGGCCGCCCGCCCGGGCCCGGCCCTCGACCTGGACAAGTACCTCAACCGGGAGACCTCATGACCGAGCGGGTGGGGCACATGACCGAGGGGGTGAACCCGTGAGCAACCACCTCGCGATCGCCACCGTGAGCGAGGCGCTGCGGCTGCTCATCACCCGAGCGCTCTCGCCCGACATCCCGTTCGCGGTCGAGGTCAGCACCCGCAAACCGCCGACCGAGCCGCCCACCGACCCGACCATCACCGTCTTCCTCTACCAGGTCACGCCCAACGCCTCGCTGCGCAACCGCGACGCGCCCACCCGCGCGACCGACGGCACCCTGCTGACCCGGCCGGCTGCCGCCCTGGACCTGCACTACCTGATCAGCTGCTACGGCGAGGAGACCCAGCTGGTCGGCCAGCGGCTGCTCGGCTGCGTGGTCCGGGCGCTGACCGAACAGCCGCTGCTGTCCCGGCAGTTGATCGACGAGGCGGCCACCCAGCCGTACCTGGTGGGGACGGACCTGGCCGCCTCGCCGCAGCGGGTGCGCTTCACGCCCACGCCGATGGACGTGGACGAGATGTCCAAGCTGTGGATGACGCTGTTCCAGACGCCGTACGCGCTGTCCGTGGCCTACCAGGCCACCGCCGTCCTCGTGGAGGGCAAGGCCGATCCGGTGGCCGGCAAGCCGGTGCTGCGCCGTTCCGTGCAGGCCGTGCCGTCCCGCGGACCGGTCGTCGAGCGGGTACTCTCCCGGCCCGCCGGGTCCCGGGGCGCCCCCGCGGAAGGGCCGGTGACCAAGGACCGGGAGCTGGTGGTGGACGGCTCCGGCCTGCGCGCGGACCTGGTGGTGGCCCGGCTGGGCGAGCGCCGGGTGACGGTCGACCCGGGCGGTGTCCGGGACGACCGTCTTGTGGTCGCCGTACCGGAGGACCTGCCGCCCGGTGTGTTCCGGGTGCAGGTGCTGCACGGGCTGGCACTGGACGGCCGACCGGCCGCCGAGCACCTCGCCGTGGAGTCCAACGTGCAGACCTTCACCCGGCAGCCGCGGATCGACGCGCCGATCGGCACCGCGGACCGCAGCGACGGACCGGCCGGGGTCTCGGCCCGGCTGGATGTCCGGCTGGACCTGCCGCTCCGGGACGACCAGCAAGTCCTGCTGCTACTGGACGAGTTGCACCCGCCCGCCGGGCGGCCCGGGGCGAGCCACCAGTTCCGCGCACCCGCGCCGCCGCTGCCGCGCACCGACCCGTTCGAGGTCCGGGTGCCGGTCGTCGGCGTCCGCCCGACGGCGTACCTGGCCCGGATCCAGGTGGACGGCGTGCCGAGCGAGTTGACGGTGTCCGGCGACGGGGCCTTCACCGGCCCGGTCGTGGACCTGACGCACTGACCACAGGACGGGAGGTTCGGAGATGAGCACGCGCCGGAGGCAGGGCCGCGACGGCTCGGCGGACGACTCGCACCGGGAGTCGCTGTCCGCCGCGGTCGCCGCCGTGCTCGAACGGGTCGACGCGCACGCGGCCGGCCGTGCTGCCGAGCCCGCCGTCCCGTCGGCCCCCGGCGCCCGCCGGGGCGGGCGCCGGCAGCCCGCCACCGCTCTGGACGCCGTCACCGCTTCCTTCGGGCTCACCCCGTTCGAGCGCGACGTCCTCGTGCTGACCTCCGCCCCCGCGATCGACCCCACGGCCGCCGCCCGGTGCGCCGCGGCGGGCGGCGACCCGGGGCGCGCGTACCCGACCTTCTCCCTCGCCCTCGCCGCCCTGGACCAGCCGCACTGGAGCGCGCTCACCCCGGTCGGCCCGCTGCGCCGCTTCCGGCTGATCGAACTCGACGACGAGACGGCGCTCACCGCCTCCCGGCTGCGGATCGACGAGCGGGTGCTGCACTTCCTGGTCGGCGTGCCGTACCTGGACGTGCGGCTGCACGGCCTGCTCACCCGGGTGGGGCCGCCCGACGGGCTGCCGGGCCCGCACGAGCGGTGCGCCGCCGCGCTGGCGCGGGGGTGGACCTCGGCCGGGCTGTCCGGCCCGCCGCACACCGAGCTGACCGGCGCCGACCGCCGCACCCGCTGGGAGATCGCGGCGGAGGCAGCCCACCGCGCCGGACTCGGCCTCTACGCCGCGCACCGCGAGGACCTGCCCACCGAGCCCGCCGAGCGCGAGCAACTCGCCCGGCTGTGGCAGCGCGAGGCGATCCTGATCCCGGCCGCGCTGCTGGTGGAGAGCGGGGAGCCGGGCCGGGAGCGTCCGCAGGCCCCGAACGGCGCGGAGGCCTTCCTCGCCGGCCTCGCGGTGCCGCTGGTCGTGTCCGGCGACGAGCCCCCGCCCGCCGGGGCCTCGGACCGCAGCAGGCTGACCGTGCCCCCACTCGGCCCCGAGGAGCAGCTGGGGATCTGGGCCGAGGCGCTGGACGGTGCGCCGGGGGTCACCGAGGGCGGACTCCGCGCGCTGGCCGCGCAGTTCTCGCTGCCCGGCCATGTGATCCGCTCGGCCGCGGCGACCGCCCGGCGGGCTGCCGAGTCCAGCGGCAACGGCGGGGACGGCGCCGACGGCGCGGAGGGTGCGGACGTCAGCCGACTGGCCTGGCACGCCGGACTGGTGGAAGCCCGGATGTCCCTGGACGAGCTGGGCCGGCGGGTCGAGCCGCGCGCCGCCTGGGACGACCTGGTCCTGGAGGAACGCCAGCTCGCGACGCTGCGCGAGATCGTCGCCCACGTCCGCCGGCGTGGCACGGTCTACCAGGAGTGGGGCTTCGAGTCGGTGCTGCGCCGCGGCCTCGGCGTGACCGCGCTGTTCGCCGGCGGGTCGGGCACCGGGAAGACGCTGGCGGCCGAAGTCGTCGCCGGGCAGCTCGGCGTGGACCTGTTCGTCATCGACCTCTCCCAGGTCGTCAGCAAGTACATCGGCGAGACCGAGAAGAACCTCCGGCGGGTCTTCGACGCGGCCGAACGCGGCGGCGCGCTGCTGCTGTTCGACGAGGCCGACGCGCTGTTCGGCAAGCGCAGCGAGATCAAGGACAGCCATGACCGCTACGCCAACCTGGAGGTCAGCTACCTGCTGATGCGGATGGAGGCCTACCGGGGCCTTGCCGTGCTCACCACCAACATGAAGAAGGCGCTGGACCCAGCGTTCATGCGGCGGATCAGGTTCGTGGCCGACTTCCCGTTCCCCGGAGTGCCGGAGCGCGCCGAGATCTGGCGGCGGGTCATCCCCGCGCAGACCCCCAGCCGGGGCGTCGATCCGGAGCGGCTCGCCCAGCTCACCGTGGCGGGCGGCTCCATCCGCAACATCGCGCTGTCCGCCGCCTTCCTGGCCGCCGACGAGGACTGCCCGATGCAGATGCGGCACCTGCTGGCCGCCGCGCGCACCGAGTACCTCAAGCTGGAGCGCTCGCTGTCGCCCTCGGAGGTCTCCGGATGGATCTGACCGAGGGGCCCGGGATCGGGCGGAGGAGCAGCGCCGAGCCGGGCAGCGCGGGGACGGGCGGTGCCGGGCGGATCGAGGTCGAGATCGGCGAGCTGGTCCTCGACGGCTTCGCGCGGATCGACCACGAGCGGCTGACGGCGGCGTTCCGGAGCGAGCTGACCCGCCTGGTCGAGACGCGCGGCGTGCCGCTCGCGGTCGGCGGCGACCGCGCGCTGGACCTGCTCTCCGGGCTGCCGCCGCTGCCGGCTGACGCCTCGGCGCAGCGGCTCGGCGAGGCGCTCGCCCGCGCCGTGCACACCGGACTGTCCGGCGGTGGCCGGGCGCCGGAGCGGGGGCGGACATGAGCCGACTGAACGCTCCTGCCCGGGATTCCGGGCAGGACGTCAAGCAGGGCGCGACCCGGCGCAAGACGCGGGCGCCGAAGGCCCGTACGCCCGAGCCGAAGGAGATCGTCTCCGGCGCGGGCCAGCCGCTGGACCCGGGCGTGCGCCGGGAGTTGGAGGCGCGGCTCGGGCACGACCTCAGCCGGGTCCGGGTGCACACCGACCGGGACTCCGCCGCGCTGACCGAGCTGATCGGCGCGGACGCCGTCGCCGTCGGTCCGGACCTCTTCTTCGGCGAGGGCAAGTACCGGCCGGCCGGTGAGGACGGCCGGCGGCTGCTCACCCACGAGCTGCTGCACACCGTCCAGGCCCCGAACCCGCTCGGCGCACTGCGGGCCGGCCGTGACCTGGGCGCGGTCAGCCTGCCGCAGGACGCGATCGAACGGGAGGCGGAGCACGGCGCGCGCGAGGACCGGCCGGCGGCGGCGACGCCGAGTGCCACGCCGGGCTGGCTCCGCTACGCGACCGTCGACGCCGACCGGTTCCGCACCGAGCGGCTCGATCCGGCCACCCTGGTCGACCGGCTGGCAGCCGGCATCCTGCGCTCGCTGCGCGGGGACCCGACCGACTCCTCCGGCCGGGTCCGCCTGCAACTCGCACGCTTCGCACCGGAGTTGCAGGCCTCCGTGCTTGCCCGGCTGGCGGACCGGCTGCCTTCGTCGGACTACACCCGGGTGCTGGAGCTGGTCGAGGCCGCCGAGCACCGCCCGGCCGACGTGGACGGCGCGCAGACGCCCGAGCCGGTGACCGATGCCGCCGACCGGGCCACCGACGAGCGCGGGCAGACGGACGAGCAGGATCGCGACGAGCAGGATCGGAAGCGTCAACTCGACGAGGAAGCACGGCAGTCGGACGACCCGAAGGGTCGGCGCAAGCGCCGCAAGGGGCACGGCGGCAAGAACGACCAGGACGACCAGGAGCGCCCGGAGCAGCAGAACGAGCAGCAGGACGAGCAGCAGGCCCAGCCCGCGGAGGGCGAGGCCGCGCAGACTCCACCGGGCGCGCAGTCGGCTCCGCAGCCGGAGTCCGGTCAGGCCCAGCCCGCCGCCGACGCACAGCCTCCCACCGTCGAGGAGGCACCCCCGACGACCCCCGACGCGGAGCCGGAGCAGGCCGCCACGACGGAGGACGGCGCACAGCCGGCAGCCGTCTCCGTACCCGGCTCGCCCGAAGCCGGACCGGCGGACGCCGCCGCCCAGCCCTCGGCCGGCACGAAGCCGCAGGAGCCCGCCGCCGTGCTGCTGCCGCAGCCCGCACCCGTCAAGCCCGAGCGCCTGGAAGCGATCGCGCGGGCCGAGGACAGCCCGCTCGCCCGGCACGGAATGCTGGAGGGCGACCAGCAGCAGCGCGAAACACCGGACGAGGAACGGCCGTTGGGTCTGGAGCCCGGCGCGGACGCGGAGGTCCACGACGGCCCCGGCACGGACCGGGAGCGGCAGTCGCAGTCGGCCGAGCCCGGGCCGGAGCTCAATCCCGGGGACTTCCTGCCCTCGGCCGATCTCGACGTGTCCGGCGTGCCGACCGCCGATCAGATCCCGGTGACTGCGGACGGCGCGCCCTCCGCGAATGCCGAGGCGCCGGAGTTCCCCGCCCCGCCCGCGACCAAGGCCGACCAGGTGCAGGCCGAGCGGGAGAGCCGGCCCGAGGACGAGGCGGAGCCGACGGCTCCCGAGCAGGCCCAGCCCGACCCGGCCCAGCCTGCGGCCGCCCCCGAGCCGAGCCCCGGCGCCGAGGCCGAGGACCGGAGCGCCCGCGACCTCCAGCCGGAGCAGCCGGTCGAGCAGGAGATCGGCCCCGACCCGGCCACGAACCCGACCGCTACCCCGGCACCGGCCGCCACCGAGCCCGCCCCGACGGAGCCGCAGCAGCCGGAAGCCCCCGCCGAGGAGGCACGCGAGGCCGAGCCCGCGGCCACACCCGAGCCGCAGGGCCCGGGCCCGGAGCTCACCGCCGCGGCCCCCAGCACGACAGGTCCGGTCGGCGGCGACGGCCCCGGCGGGCCCGCCGCCACTCCCGACACCCGTCCCGACACCGGCCGCGACGCCGACGCCGCCACCGCCACCGGCCCGGCTGCCGAGCAGGCCGACGCGCCCGCCGGACTCACCGCCCAGCCCGCCCCGGACGCCTCGCTGGAGTCCGGCGGCGGTGCCTGCGCGGGCCCGCAGCAGCCCACCACCGAGGCGGAGTCGGACGGCGGTGCCGGTGGCAACGGCGGAGGTGCGGGTGGCGGCTGCGCGGCCGGTGGCGCAGCCGGGGGCGCCCCGCCCGAGCAGGAGAAGCAGCAGGCCCCGCCCGACGTCTCCGCCCAGGACCCGCAGAGCGCGCTCGCCACCGCCGCGAGCCTGCCGCCCGATCAGCTGGCCACCACCCTGGACGGCGTGGACGGCTCGGTGGACCGTACGGTCGGCGAGCAGCACGCCCGGTTGCAGGCCGCCCCGCCGACCGTCCAGCGCCCGTCCGGCGCACCGCAGACCCAGTCCGGCACGCCCGAGGCCGCGCCGCCCGCCGTGGCGGTCACGGAGCGGCTGGAGCGGGTCGGTCCGCAGGGCGCGGACGGCGAGCAGCAGAAGGCCCAGCAGAAGAAGGTCGAGGGCCGGAACCCCGGCGACCGGGTCGCCGCGCCGCACGTCGCCGACGACGCGGGCACCCAGGTCTCGCCGCAGGAAGTGCAGCAAGTGCAGGGCGCGGTCGACGGCGTCCCCACGACGGATCCGGCGTTGAACACCACGGTCGGCCGGGCGCCCGAGGTCGAACTGACCGGCGAGAGCGACCCGGCGCGCACCGACCGGCAGGCCGCGAAGCTCAAGGACAGTTCCACGAAGATCCTCGGCGTCGGCCGGGAGGACGCCGCCAAGCCGATGGGCGAGGACCGGATCTACCCGGACGTGCCGAAGGAGACCCTCACCGCCTCCGTACCGGGCGGCGGGGGCAAGGGCGGGGGCGCCAGGGCGGGTGGCGCGGTCGACGTCAAGCCGGGCATCGGCATCGTGACCCAGCAGGAGCGCGGCCCGCAGATCCAGGCCGCGGTCGGCCAGGGCCAGAGCCGACTGGGCTCCGAACAGGCCGAGCAGAAGCAGGGCGAGGCCGATGCGCGCCGGCAGAACCAGGCCGAGGTCGACCAGGCGGTGGCGGACAACGCCCAGGCCCAGGCCGGCGAACGGGGCGAGGCCGCCGAGCAGGTCAAGGGCGAGCGCGAGCAGTGGCGCACCGAGCAGGACCAGAAGACCACCACCGCGGACCAGGACGCCGACGCCGAGCACCAGGACAAGACCGGACAGATCGGCAAGAAGCGCACCGAGGCCGACAAGGACGTCCGGGAGCGTCAGCAGCAGGACAACCAGAAGATCCAGGACAAGCGGAAGGAGGCCGAGGAGAAGGCGCAGAAGGAGAAGGACCGCAAGAAGGAGGAGTCCGAGGGCTGGTGGGGCTGGGTCAAGTCCAAGGTCAAGGCCGCCTTCGACGCGCTGGTCGAGGCGGTCACCAAGGTCTTCGACTACTTCCGCGGCCTGATCAACGACATCATCGACGGCTTCCGAAAGTTCGCGAACTGGGCGATCGACCAGGCGCGAAAGTTCGCCGTCGAGCTGATCGACAAGCTCGCCGACGCGCTGATCAAGATCTGCGACGTACTGCTGGCGGCCTTCCCCGAACTGCGGGACAAGTTCCGCAAGAAGATCGAGGAGTGGCGCGACAAAGCCGTCGCCAAGGTCAACGAGTGGGCGGACAAGCTCAAGAACGCCGTCAACAAGCTGCTCGACCTGCTGGCCGCCGGGCTGAACGCGCTGCTGAACGCGCTGGAGGCCGGGCTCAAGGCCGCGATCGAGGCGGTCCGCAAGTCCGTCATGGACGCGATCGACTTCGTCGAGAAGGCGATCGCGGTCTTCGGAGAGTTCGCGGTCCTGATCGGCGACATCGCCTCCGACCCGGGCGGGTGGCTGAAGAAGCTCGGCACCGCCGCGATCGACGGCATCCAGCACTACCTGTGGGGTGCGATCAAGAGCGCGGTGCGGACCTGGTTCAACGAGAAGGTCGAGTCGGTGGTCGGCCTGACCTCCACCATCGTCAACGTCCTGGTCAAGGGCTGCATCTCGATGGCCCAGATCGGACGGATGGCCTGGCAGGCGATCGTCGCCTCACTGCCCGGAATGATCGTCTCGATCGTCGTCGAGAAGCTGGTGTCGCTGATCGTGCCGGCCGCGGGCGCGATCATGGCGATCATCCAGGGCCTGGTGGCGGCATGGAACACCATCAGCAAGATCGTCGCCGCGATCGGGAAGTTCGTCACCTTCCTCAAGGCGGTCAAATCCGGCTCGGCCGCCTGCCTGTTCGCCGACGCGGTCGCGGCGGGCGTGGTCGCGCTGCTCGACTTCATCTCCAACTTCCTGCTCAGCAAGCTCAAGGGGGCAGGCAAAGCCGTCGGCACCAAGCTCAAGGGGATCGCCCAGAAGATCCTCAAGGGCCTGGCCAGGGCCGGCAAGGGCGCCCGCAAGGCCGCCGGGAACGCCGTCAACAAGGCCCGCGCGAGCCTGCGCCGCGCCACCCAGTCGCTGCGCAAACCTCCCTCCCCCGGCCGCGCCCGGCCCGCCCGCCCGGCCCGTACCGGCCCCGCCCGGCACACCGTCCAGCACGCGGAGCGCCACCCGGCCCCCACCCCCGGACGCCCGCGCCGCGAGGTCACCCGCCCCAAGTCCACCGCACCCCGCCGCCCCACCTCCCCCGTCGGCCGCGCCCTCAACGCCTCCCGCCAGACCGTCAAGTCCGCCCTCACCCGCGTCCGCGTCGCCGCCCGCACCCTCGGCCGGAAGCTCCTGAACAGCAAACTCGGCCGCGCCCTCACCGCCGGCGCCCACAAGCTCCGCGACGGCTACCGCAAACAGCGTGACCGCCTGCGCGCCTGGCACCAGAGGCGCCAACAGCAGCGCGCCCAACGCCGCGCCCACGAGAACTCCCCGGACGCGAAGAAGCAGCGCCTCGAACTGATCGTGGCCCGCATCCGGCCGAAGGTCGATCGCCTGCTCGGTTTCGGCATCGGCCGCCTGACGCTCCGTGGCGTCCTCCGCGGAATGCGGGCGTGGTACCGGCTGACCGGCCTGAGCGCCCGCGAGGACGGGCCGCTGACCGCGATCACCGCCGAACTGAACCCGGAGAAGGACGTCCGGGACCACATCCCGGCGGCCGAGGACCTGGTGCGCAAGAACGAACCCGCACTGATGCGCATCCTGGAACAGCTCGGCGAGAAACTGATCAACGCACCGGAGGTCGTCGCCCAGGCCGGCGTGCTCAACGAGGAGCAGCGCGCCTACCAGGAGCGCCGCAGCGCGTCGGACACGCCCAGCCAGGAGAGCCGGCCGGCCCGGGCCGGTCTGGTCGAGGCACGTGCCATCCACGGGGGGAACCGGCCTCCGGGGCACGAGCGCATCATCATGGCATCCGGCGGTGGCATGGAGATCGGTGTCAGCGAACAGCAGGGCGCCATCAGGAGCGGCGACCGGGCCGGTGAGACTCCGCCAGGGCTGGTCAAGGTGCTCAGCGGTCTGGGGTCGGGGCACTACGTCAAGGCCGGGCCGGCGTCGAAGGACGCGGCGGCCGACAAGTTGGCCGAGATCGAGGACATGCTCGCCCACAGCCTCGGCAAGGAAGGCGTCAGCGCGGCCGACCGATCGACCCAAGCCCGTCAGCGGATGCAGCGAGCCTTCTTCGACCTCGTGCAGCGCCGAGTCCCGCAGGACGAGTTCTTCCGCAGCAATCCGAAGGCCGCCGAGACCATGGCAGCGGCGGCCAGGCTCATGCCGACCGTCGAGGGCGCTCGCTATCCGGCAGCCGCCATGACGAACATCGCGGCCTGGCAACTCGCGAACTTCCCCGAGGCGACCTGGCAGGACGTCGTGTCGAACACCAACACCATGGCGCCACGCAACGCCGTGGCCGGCTCGCAGTACCTGCTGAACCCACAGGGCATCGCCGCCGAGCACACGAACTCCCGGACCGGCGGGCTCACCAGGAGGGGCGCTCAGCTCGAAACGGCCGTGGCGGGGATGACGACACGGTCCAAGCTCCTGATAATCCGCGCTTTCGCCAAGGCCAAGGCCGATGTCCTGATGCTCAGCGACGAACAGCTGGTCCAGCAGTTCCCCCTGTGGGCGATGCACAACGCCGCGAGGTTCCTCGCGCCCGACGGCCGAATAGCGTCGGACGAGAAGCTGCACCCCGGATGGCGGAGATCGCCCGGCGGCCTGTGGATACCCTCGTGACGACTCAACCCCCTACTGCGATGAAGGAGTTCCGTTGACCCTGTTCGTGCGGCTCGTACCCAAGGACGTACTCGGTCGTGCCGAGGTCGACAGGCTCGCGGAAGAAGCCGGTTGGGATCTCCACTCGACGAGTGAGAGCAGCGACGGCTCCCCCTTCCAGAAGATCTGGCTGACGCCCGACCGCGGTGCGGCCGTCTACTGGATCGAGGACGATCTCCTTCAGGTCCACTACTTCCTGATCGCGGGCCTGGACCGGGAACCGAGCGTCGAATTCGTCCGCGGGCGAATCGACGTGCACGACAACGAGACCATGACGGAGCTGTTCGACAGCACCCGGGACGGCGTCGCCCTCATGAACGCCCTGCGGATGCTTTCCGTCCATTGTTACGGCCCGTTCGACCCGGACATGTTCGCCCTGTTCCGCTGGTCGATGAACGATCCCGAGCCGCTCGTCCGACGGATCGCCGTCTTCTGCGCCGGGCGGGTCGACTGGGAGGAACTCCATCCCCTGTTCGTGTTCCTCCGGGAACACGACCCGGAGGAGAAGGTCCGGGACCAGGCTCGCGCCACCATCGCGGAGCGCGACCGCCGGGCCTCCCCGGAGAAGGACTCCGACGGGGAAGGAGGGGACGCGTGACCGGCTACACCGACGCCCCCAAACCCATCAGGTCCGGGCTGGTCATCGTGGATCCGCAGCGGGGGACTCCGCAGCGGGTCATCGTGCTGCAGTTCAATCCGGACAGCCTGGAGCGGTCGTTGGCGCCGCAGGTGGCGGGGGCGGACGGGAGTGGGGACCGGACGGAGGCGTTGCGGCTGAAGGGGCCGGCCGTCGAGACGTGGAAGTTCACCGCGGAGCTGGACGCCACCGACCAGTTGGAGCTGCCGTCGCCGAACGGGATCCATCCGCAGCTGGCGACGCTGGAGTTGCTGGTGCAGCCGGCCAGTGCGCAGCTGCTGGCCAATCAGGCGCTGGCCGCGCTGGGCACTCTCGAAATCACTCCGATCGAGGCCCCGCTGACCCTCTTCACCTGGGGTGGCAAGCGGATCCTGCCGGTGCGGCTGACCGAACTCACCATCACCGAGGAGGCGTTCGACATCGACCTGAATCCGATCAGGGCGGCCGTCGCGATCGGTCTGCGGGTCCTGACCGTCAGTGATCTGCCGACCGGGCACCGCGGGGCGGAGCTGTACCTGGCGCATCTGGCGCAGAAGGAGCGGCTGGTCGGCACGGCGGCCGGTGGCCGGCTGAGTGCGCTCGGCCTCGGAGGGGGGTTCTGATGACCGTCGACGACCCGCTGAACGGGCTGCCCGCGCCCTCGCCGTACCCGCTGACCAGCCGGTACCACGGCGTCCCGGTGGCCTTGCGCACGACGCCGGACGGGCGGCAGGTGCCGTACCTGCAGCGGAGGTTGCTGCCGAGCGCGGACGGTCTGACCCCGCTGGCCGAGCACACCGTGAGCGTCGGCGACCGCCTCGACCTGCTCGCGAACCGCTACCTCGGCAGCGCCGACCAGTGGTGGCGGATCGCCGACGCCAACCCGGTGGTCGATCCGCGGGAGTTGACCGCGACGCCGGGTCGGCGGATCACCATCGCGCTGCCCGGCGCGGTGCCGGGGGTGGGCAGTGCCTGACCTCTCGGCCGTCACGGGGGGCGGGCCGGTCGGGTCGATCCGTCTCAGCCTGCTGATGGGTCCGCAGATCCCGGTGCCGGTGCCGCAGCCGGTGACGGACGCCCTGCTGTCGGCGCAGGTCACGGTGGCGTCCGGGCAGCGCAGTGGGTTCCAGCTCGCCTTCGACCTGTCGAAGCAGGGTCTGATCAACACCGCGCTGCTGCCGGGCGGCTTCTTCGACCCGAAGACCAGGGTCGTGCTGATGGTGACCGTGACGGGCACCCCGACCGTACTGATGGACGGTGTGATCATCCGCCAGGAGGTGGGCATCAGCAACCAGCCCGGCCAGTCCACGCTCACCGTGACCGGCGAGGACCTGACGGTGCTGATGGACCTGGAGGAGCAGGCCGGGGTGCCCTTCCCCGCGATGTCCCCGGCGGCCCGGGTCACCGCGATCATCGGCAAGTACGGGCAGTACGGCATCCTGCCGCTGGTCGTCCCCGAGCTGGTGCCGCAGACGCCGATGCCCACCCGGCGGATCGACTTCCAGAAGGGCACCGACCTCGGGTACGTCAGCGAGCTGGCGAAGGCCAACGGTTACGTGTTCTACCTCGACCCGGGCCCGGTCCCCGGGATGAGCCGCGCCTACTGGGGGCCGGAGAACCGGCTCGGCGTCCCGCAGCACGCGCTGAACGTGAACATGGACGCGCTGTCCAACGTCGACCAGCTGACGTTCGCCTTCGACGGCACGGCCCGCGAGGAGCCGGAGGCCCGCATCCAGCTCCCGGCGACCAAGGTGTCCTCCGTCCTGCCGGTGCCGGAGGTCAGCATCCTGCGCCCGCCGCTGGCGCTCAAGCCCGCGCCGGCGCTGAAGAAGAAGGTCATCGCCGACACCGCCAAGAAGGACACCAGCCAGGCCGTCGCCGAGACCATCGCCAAGGCGATGCAGTCGGCGGACGCCGTCTCCGGCTCCGGCCAGCTCGACGTCGTCCGGTACGGGCACGTGCTGCGGCCGCGCGAGCTGGTCGGCGTCCGCGGCGCCGGGCTCACCTACGACGGCCTGTACTTCGTCAAGAGCGTCACCCACAACCTCAAGCGCGGCTCGTACACCCAGAACTTCACGCTGACCCGCGAGGGCCTGATCGCCCTCCAGCCGACCGTCATCCCCTGATGCTGCAGCAGGAGTTGCCCGCATGGCCGAACCGACCCGCTACCTCGGCAAGTTCCGGGGGACGGTGGTGAACAACGCCGACCCGCTCGGGATCGGCCGCATCCAGGCCCAGGTGCCCGACGTGCTGGGCGAGGCCGTGTCGACCTGGGCGATGCCCTGCTTCCCGGTGGCCGGTCCGGGCATGGGGCACTACGCGGTCCCGCCGGTCGGGGCGGGCGTGTGGGTGGAGTTCGAGCAGGGCGACCAGAGCTACCCGATCTGGACGGGCTGCTGGTACGGCTCCGCCTCGGAGGTCCCGGTGGAGGCGGCGACCGGCCCGCCGGGGGCGCCGAACACGGTGCTGGAGACCACCGGGCGGCGGGTGATCGTCCTGTCCGACGACCCGACCACGGGGATCACGCTCCGCACCCCGAGCGGGGCCTCGATCGTGATCAACGACTCGGGCATCCAGATCAGCAACGGCCAGGGCGCCTCGATCTCGCTCGTCGGCGCCACCGTTTCCATCAACCAGGACGCTCTGAGCGTGACCTGACGGGGGAGAACGTCATGACCGGAAATCTGCTGCACGTCAATGCGACGGTGACCTGCCCGCACGGCGGCCAGGTGACGGCCCGGCCCGCCCAGGCGCGGGCGCTGGTCGCCGGCCAGGCCGTCACCAGCACGGCCGACCAGTACACCGTCACCGGCTGCCCGTTCAACGTGGCCGGCAAGCCGCAGCCCTGTGTGACGGTCCGCTGGGTGCTGCCGTCCGCCCGGATCCGGGTGAACGGCTCCCCCGCGCTGCCGCAGTCCGCCGTCGGGCTGTGCCAGAGCGCCGAGCAGGTCCCGCAGGGGCCGCCGATCGTGACCGTCGTCCAGCAGCGGGCGGTGGGGGTGTGAACACCGGCATGAACACCGGGCCCGTGAACATCTCACAACTGCCCGCCCCGGCCCGGACGGACCTCGCGTTCCCGTTCCGGATCGACAGCCGCGGGCGCACCGCCGAGGCGGCGTACGACGACCATGTGCGCGACCTGATCGAGCAGTTGCTGTTCACCAGCCCCGGCGAGCGGGTCATGCACCCGGACTTCGGCTGCGGGCTGCTCGACCTGGTCTTCGCGCCGAACAGCCCGGAGCTGGCGGCCACCCTGCAGCTGTCCGTCCAGGCGGCGCTTCAGCGGTGGCTCGGCGACGTGATCGAGATCGCCGCGCTCGACGTGGAGAGCGAGGACAACGTGGTACGGGTCGAGCTGGCGTACGTGGTCCGCCGGACCGGTACGCAGCGGCAGGACGTGTTCGAGGGCGGGGTGGCGGCATGACCGGGCGATCCGAGGAACCGACGGCCCGGTGCGGGACGGAACAGTGCGGGACGGAGCTGCGGCGCGCCGACGTGCGCGCGGCGCACCTGCTGGGCCTGGACGGCGCCGAGCCGGAGGACGACGGACGCACGCTGACCGTGACCTTCCTCGGCCGGGCGCCGGGCGAGCTCGGCCCGGAGAACATCCGCGTCGACGGCGGCCGCCGGATCACCGGACTGCGCGCCCTCGCGGTCGAGATCGAGCGCGCGGACGACCCGGAGCTGGACGACCGGATGCACGTCACCCTCGACCGGGTCGGCGACACCTCCCGCTACCGGCTGACCGTGGTCGAGGCGGACGCCTACGGCCGGCCGGGCACCCGACCGTACCCGGGCTTCGACCCGAGGTACGCGAGCACCGGGTTCTCCTTCGGCGCCGACTGCCCCTCCCCCTACGACTGCCGCACCGAGGAGAGCTGCCCGCCCTCCGCCCCGGCGTCCGCCGTCATCGACTACACCGCCCGCGACTACGAGAGCCTGCGCCGGCTCGTGCTGGACCGGATGAGCCTGACCACCCCCGGCTGGACCGAGCGGCACCTGCCCGACCTCGGCATCACCCTGGTCGAGCTGCTCGCCCACACCGCCGACCAGCTCTCCTACCAGCAGGACGCGGTGGCCACCGAGGCGTACCTCGACACCGCCCGCCGCCGGGTGTCGGTGCGCCGGCACGTCCGGCTGATCGACTACGCCGTGCACGACGGCTGTAACGCCCGGGCGTTCGTCGCCCTGGCGACGGACCGCCCGCTCACCCTCCACCCCGGCGGCTTCCGCTTCGCCGCCGTCGACGTCAGCCGGCTCGGTCCGCAGGAACGCCCGGAGCTGTCCACGGTGATCCCCGACGAGCAACTGGACGCGCTCACCCGAACCGCGGCGGTCGAGGTGTTCGAGCCGCTCGGCGGAACGGACCTGGTGCTGCACCCCGAGCACAACACCCTGCGGTTCTGGACCTGGGGCGACCAGGACTGCGTCCTGCCGAAGGGCGCGACTTCCGCCACCCTGCGCGACGACTGGCACGAGGCCGACCGGCCCGAGGACCGCACCCGGCACCTGGCGCTGCGCCCCGGCGACCTGCTGGTCGTCGAGGAGGTGCTCGGCCCGCGCACCGGCGCCGCCGCCGACGCCGACCCCGCGCACCGCCAGGCCGTCCGGCTCACCTCGGTCACCCGTCTGGTCGACGAGCTGTACCAGCAGCCCGTGGTCGAGGTCGAGTGGGCGCCGGAGGACGCGCTCTCCTTCCCGGTCTGCCTGTCCGCACGCGGCGGGAGCGACTGCGGCCCGATCACCGACGTGAGCGTCGCCCGCGGCAACGTCGTCCTGGTCGACCACGGCCGCTCGCTCACCTTCTGCGGCGGAGCCCCGGAGACCTTCGCGGTGCCGCCGGAGCCGGTCCGGGTGGCTCCCTGCGGACCGGACGGATCCGGCTGCGCGGACCGCACCGGGGGCAGCCCCGCGGCGGAGGCGATCCACGAACTGCTCGACCGGACCAGGACCGGCCGCCAGCTCGGCCCGCACCAGGTCCGCGAGCTGTACGCGCTGCTCGGCGAGGCGGCGGTCCGGCGGGCCGGGCTGAGCATCCAGCTCGCGCCGGGCGCGAACGCGGAGGGCGAGGACGGCCAGGGCACCGTGGTCGAGCCGCCCACGGCCGACGCCCAGGCGGCAACGCTGGAGGCGCTGCTCGACCAGACCCGTTACCCCGTCCTGCCGCAGCCCTTCCGCCCGGTGCTGCGCTACGCGCCGGTGACCCAGGCGGCCGCCTACCCCGACCGGGCGCACGTCTGCGCCCGGCAGGCCGCCCTGCTCGCCGGCATCCCCGAACGGGTCCGCCGGCGGCTGGAGGAGCTGTGGCACCGCGCGGACTGCGGCCACCCCCTCTCCCGCGCCGAACTCGCCGAACTGACCCTGCTGTTCGGGGCCCCGGTGGTGCAGGAGCTGCACCTCGCCGAACGGCCCGCCGCCGGGCTGCGCGAACTGCTGGCCCGCCGCACCCGCCTGCTCGCCGCCAAACTGCGCCGCCTGGACGTGCTCACCGCCCGGGCCCGCTCCGGCGGGGTGCTCCGGCGGCCCGGCGTCTGGGAGGTGGCGCAGAGCTGGGGCGGGCGGTACGCCTCCGGGCTCGACCCCGACTCCCCCGCGCTGGCCGGCCCGGCGTCCGGGATCGCCGTCCAGGACCCCCGTGCCGCACTGCCGGCCGTCCGGGCCACCGCCGGGGGCCAGGAGTGGACGCCCCGCCGGGACCTGCTCGCCGACGGCCCGCGCGACCGGCACTTCGTCGGCGAGCCGGAGGACGACGGCCGCCTCGCGCTGCGCTTCGGCGACGGGCGGCACGGTCAGCCGCCCCGGCCCGGCGCGGAGTTGCGGGTCGCCTACCGGATCGGCAACGGCACGGCCGGCAACGTCGGCGCGGAGGCCATCAACCACCTGGTGGTCTGCCAGGACCAGCCGCCCCACCCCAGGGGGCCCAGCACCGTCGTACCGCCGCAGGACGCGCTGCTCCGGGTCCGCAACCCGATGCCCGCGAGCGGCGGCACCGATCCCGAACCGCTCGACCAGGTACGGCAGTCGGCCCCGCTCGCGCTGAGCCGCACCCGGCTGCGCGCCGTCACCGCCGCCGACTACGCGGAGCTGGCCGCAGCCCTGCCGGGCGTCCGGCGGGCCGCCGCCGAACTCCGCTGGACCGGCAGCGTCCAGGAGGTCCACGTCGCCGTCGAGCCGTACGGGCACGCCACCGCTGACACCGCCCTGCTCGAAGCGGTCGGACACGGCCTGGAGGCGTACCGCCGGATCGGCCACGACCTGGTCGTCCGCCCCGCCCTGGTGGTGCCGCTCGACCTCGAACTGCAGGTCTGCGCCGCCCCCGGCCACCAACGCGGTCACGTGCTCGCCGAGTTGCGGCGGGTGCTGGGCACCCGCGCCCTGCCGGGCGGCCGCCTCGGCTTCTTCCACCCCGACGCGCTGGGCTTCGGCGAGCCGGTGCGGGTCTCCCGGCTGGTGGCCGCGGCCGCCGCCGTACCCGGCGTGGTCAGTGCCCGGGTCACCCGGCTGCGGCGGCAGTTCGGGCGGGACGACGGCGAGCTGGCCGACGGGCTGCTGCGGCCCGGCGCGCTGGAGATCGCCGGCTGCGACAACGACCCCGACTGGCCGGAGAACGGCCGGCTCTCGATCGTGATCGGAGGTGGCCGATGAGCGGCCAGTGCACCTGCGGCTGCTTGGGCACCGCCACCGCGACGCCGGTCCCGCTGTTCAACCCGCCCGGGCTGGACGCCATCGACTACCGGGTCGGCAGCTACGGGGAGTTCCTCGACAGCCTGCTCGCCCGGCTGTCCGGACCCGCCTACCCGGCGCTGCGCGACCTGACCGTCCGTACCCCGGACGACCCGGCGATCGCGCTGCTGGACTCCTGGGCCGTGCTCGCCGACGTGCTCACCTTCTACTCGGAGCGGATCGCCAACGAGGGCTACCTGCGCACCGCCACCGAGGAGGTCTCGCTCACCCTGCTCGGCCGGCTGGTCGGGCACCGACCCCGGCCCGGCGTCGCCGCCGACACCTACCTCGCCTACACGCTCGACCACGACCCGCGGGCCGCCGAGGACCCGACCGTGACCATCCCGCGCGGCGCCCGCAGCCAGAGCGTCCCCGGCCCCGGCGAGGACCCGCAGTCCTTCGAGACCGTCGAGGACCTCGCCGCCCGCTCCGCCTGGAACGAACTGGCGGTGCTGCGCCGCCGCCCGTACCAGCTGACGCCCGGACAGCTGAACCCCGGTGGCCGGGCCGAGCTGTTCGCCGCCGGCACCGCCAACAACATCAAGCCCGGCGACCGGCTGCTGTTCGTGTTCAGCTCCGACAAGGCCGCCGACCCGGTCCACCGGGTGCTGCGGCTGGTGCCCGAGGTGCGGATCGACCGCGAGAACGACGTCACGGTGATCGGGCTGCCCCGGGACCTGCGCACCCTCAAGGACCTGCGCGCCGAGCTGGCGGACTGGATCACCGTCTCCGAGAACGCCCCGAACCCCAGGCCCGGGCACAGCCGGATCGTCCGGGACTTCGACGACCAGGTGCTGGCCCCGCTGCGCGCCGACCTCGACCGGCCGTCCGGCCCGCTGAGCACCCCCGCGGACTTCGCCGACCGGCTGGCCCCGGTGATCGCGCGGTCGGCCGAGGCCGCCGAACTGGCGCGCTCCCAGCAGCCGGTGGCCGACTGGTTCGGACGCCTCGGCGAGGAGCTGTCCGGCCTGCGCGACCGCGCCCACCAGCTGGAGCCGCCGCAGGCTCCCGAGAAGCCCGGACCGCACCCTCCCGGCATCGGCACCGCCGACCCGGCCGTCCGCGGACTCGGCTCGGTGCTGGCGGCGCTGCGCACCGCCCCCGCCCGGCCCCCGCTGAGCGCCCGGGACCTCGCCCGCGACCCGCAGCGCCTGTTCGCGCCCGGATCGGACCTCGGCGTGCAGTTGCTGTCCGCACTCGACCCCCGGCTGCGCGACGGCCTCTACCCCGCCTGGCGGCAGGTCGACCTGACGGCGCCGCTCGCCGTGCACGAGATCCAGGCGATGCGGGTGGTCGCCACCCCGTTCGGCGCCACCGCGCCGCTCAAGCCCGTCTACGGCAACGACGGCCGGATCGACCGCTACGTGGACTGGCCGCTCTCCGGCAGCACGCTGATCGGCGTCCGGGTCGGCTTCGACACCGCCGGCACCGTCCCGAAGACCGCCGACTTCACGTACGTCGAGGCCGGCAGCCTGACGCACAACGGCTTCTCGCTGCCGTGGGACCACACCTTCCCCTTCGGGCCCGGACAGGTCACGATGGTCACCACCGAGCCGCCGGCGCCGCAGCCGAATCCGCACGCCACGGCCGTGCGCGCCGCCGTGCCCGCTCCCGACCAGGAGGCCGGGGTCAGCGCCACGTTCCTGGCCAAACTGCCCGAGCGCACCGTCTTCGTGTCCCGCCCGCAGGCCGACGGCCGCATCCACGTGAAGGTCGACGGCGGGCCCGGCGCCGCGCTCGACTACCAGCTCGACCCGGGCCAGGAGAAGACCGGCGAGTCCGGCGAGCTGAACGTCCGGGTCCACCGCTACACCGCCACCGACGAGTCGCCGCCCGCGGTCGAGGTGGTGTTCACCACCAAGCTGCAGCCGGTCTCCGGCACGGTCCTCACCCTCGACGCCGTGTACGACCAGATCGCGCCCGGCAGCTGGGTGGTCATCCAGCGCCCGCGCAAGGGAATCGACGGCGGCATCCCGGGCAACCGCGACCTCGCCGAGGTCATCACCCGGGTGACCGACGTACGGGTGATCTCCCGCGCCGACTTCGGCATCACCGGCAAGGTCACCGAACTGTCCCTTCAGCAGCCGTGGTCGGACGAGAAGGACACCCAGCTCTCGGACATCCGGGACGCCACCGTCTACGCCCGCGGCGAGCCGCTGCGGCTCGCCGACGAGCCCGTCACCGAGGAGGTCCACGGCGACCGGATCGAACTCGCCCGGCTCTACGACGGGCTGACCCCCGGCCGGTGGATCGCGGTCAGCGGCGAGCGGACCGACATCCCGAACACCACCGGGGTCCGGGGCACCGAACGCGCCATGATCGCCGGCGTCGAGCAGAGCGTCGACCCGCGCCTGCCCGGGGACACCGTCCGCACCACCATCACGCTCAGCACCCGCCTCGCCTTCCGCTACCGGCGCGACACCGTCCAGGTCCTCGGCAACGTGGTCCGCGCCACCCAGGGCGCCACCCGCGACGAGGCCATCGGCAGCGGCGACGCCGGCATCCCCGGCCAGCGCTTCACGCTGTGGCAGTCGCCGCTCACCTGGCTCGCCGCCGACACCCCCAGGGGCGCGCGCAGCACCCTGGAGGTCCGGGTCGACGGGGTGCGCTGGCACGAGGTCGACAGCCTCGCCGGGCGCGGCCCGGACGAACAGGTCTACGTCACCGCGACCACGACCGACGGCCGCACCACCGTCACCTTCGGCGACGGCGTGCACGGTTCACGCCTGCCCACCGGCCGGGAGAACGTCCGTGCCCGCTACCGGATCGGCATCGGCGAGAGCGGCAACGTCGGCGCCGGACGGATCACCCAGCTCACCACCCGCCCGCTCGGCGTCTCCGCCGTCGTCAACCCGCTGCCCGCCACCGGCGGCGCCGGACCGGACGGCCCGGGCCTGGCCAGGCACAACATCCCGCTCGCCGTCACCGCCCTGGACCGGCTGGTCTCGGTGCCCGACTACGAGGACTTCACCCGCTCCCGGGCCGGCATCGGGCGCGCGAGCGCCACCCGGCTCTCGGACGGCAGGCGGGAGCTCGTCCACGTCACGGTGGCCGGGGTGGACGACATCCCGTTCACCGCCGACTCCGACCTGATCCGCACCCTGCGGTCCTCGCTCACCACCTACGGCGACCCGAAGCTGCCGGTCGAGGTCGCGCTGCGCGAACTCGTCCTGCTGGTCGTCGCCCTGAGCGTCAAGGTCGACCCGGACCACTCCTGGGACCTGGTCGAACCGGCGCTGCGCCGCGCCCTGCTCGACCGGCTCGGCTACGCCGGGCGCCAACTCGGCCAGAGCACCCACCTGTCCGAGGTGCTCACCGCCGCCCAGGCCGTCCCCGGCGTGGACTGGGTCGAGGTCGACGCCTTCACGGGCGTGCCCGGCAGCCTCACCCCGGAGGGCCTGGAGCACCTGCCCGAGCGGCTCGCCCAGCCGCAGCCGAGCGTCCCGGCCCGACTCGCCCGCTTCGACGAACAGCGGTACCGGGTGCGGGGCCCCGAAGCGGAGACCCTCACCGAGGTCGCCGCCCGTAACGGCATCTCGGTCGCCGAGCTGCTGCGCCTCAACCCGTCCGTCACCGACACCCGGCCGCTGCCGCCCGACCGCGTGGTGACGGTGTTCCGCGGCATCCGTCCGGCCCAACTCGCCCTGCTGTCACCGAACCTGCCCGACACGTTGATCCTCAAGGAGGTCGTCCGATGAGCGAGCGGTGGGGTCCCCCGGCCGGAGGCCGGGGGGAGAGCGAACCATCAAGCGGTGCGTGTGGGCGAATGCCCCTGCCGAGCGAAGCGAGGTGGGCGCATGACTCGTGATCCGGACGGACTGGTGGAGCTGCTGCCGCAGTGGCACCGGCTGCGGGACGCCGAGGCGGGCGAGCCGCTGCGCGCCCTGCTGGCCGTCATCGCCGAGCAGGTCGACGTCGTCCGCAGCGGTGTCGAACAGGGCTACCAGGACTGGTTCGTGGAGACCGCCGCCGACTGGGCCGTCGCCTACCTCGGCGACCTGGTCGGCTACCGGATCCTGCCCGGCTACGAGGAGGTGCTCGCCACCGGCCTGCACGGCGGGGCCTCCCCGGAACGGGCCGCGGCCCGCGACCGGCTCGCCGCCCGGCTGGCGCCGCGGCACGACGTCGCGAACACCGTCGCCAACCGCCGGCGCAAGGGCACGCTCGCCCTGCTGGAGGAGCTGTCCGCCTCGGTCGCCGACTGGCCGGCCCGGGCGGTGGAGCTCTCCCGGCTGCTCGGCGGCACCCAGCCGGTGCGGCTGCTGCGCCCGGACGAGGAGCCGGCCGACCGTCAGCGGCTCAGCCGGGGCCGGCTGGTCGACGTGCGGCGCGGCGCCGAGCTGGACCTGCTCGGCGGGCCCTTCGACGGGCAGGCGCACACCGCCGACGTCCGCCGGGCCGCTTCCACCCGCCGCCAGGGCGGCTACACGCCGGCCGGTGTCGCCCTGTACGTCTGGCGGCTGAAGCCGTACCCGGTCACCCGGGCGCCCGCGTACTGCATCGACCGGGCCAGGAACCTCTACACCTTCTCGGTCCTCGGCAACGACGCCCAGTTGGTCACCAGACCCGAGCCGGAGCCGTCGACCACCCACCTCGCGACGATCGACAACGTGCCGGCCCCGATCCGGCGCCGGCAGCTCGCCGAGCGCCTGGCCGACTACTACGGGCCGGGCAAGAGCTTCGCCATCCGGCGCGACGGCGCCCAGGAGCCGGTCCCGCCCGCCGAGATCACGGTGGCCGACCTGAGCGACTGGACGTACCGGCCCAAGCGCGGGCAGGTCGCCGTCGACCCGCTGCTCGGCCGGATCGCCTTCGGCGCCCGCTCCGCCCCGCGCCGCGGCGTCTGGGTCGACTACCACTACGCGTCCGGCGACGACACCGGCGGCGGGGAGTACCCGCGCGACCGCCCGGAGGCCCGGCACCGGACGGTCTACCGGGTCGGCCCCGGCGAGCCGTACGAGCGGATCAACGACGCCTACCGGAAGTGGCGCGCCGACCAGGAGTCCGGCAGCGCGGGCGGCGCCGCCGTCATCGAGATCACCCACAGCGGCGCCTACCAGGAACAGCTGGACTTCGACCTGGCGGCCGACGACCGCCTCGAACTGCGCGCCGCCGAGGGCACCCGGCCGGTGATCCGGCTGCTCGACTGGTACAGCAACCGGCCGGACGCGCTCAACGTCCGGGGCGTCTGCCCGGGCGGGCGGCTGGTCCTGGACGGGCTGCTGATCACCGGTCGCGGGGTCAACGTCACCGGACCGCTGGCCTCCGTCACCCTGCGGCACTGCACCCTGGTGCCGGGCTGGTCGCTGGAGCCGCACTGCGAACCGCACTCGCCGCAGGAGCCCAGCCTCGTGCTGGACCACACCACCGCCTGCGTGAAGATCGAGCGCAGCATCCTGGGCACGATCCAGGTCGTCGGCGACGAGGTCGACACCGACCCGCTGGAGATCCACCTCGCCGACAGCATCCTGGACGCCACCGGGCCCGAGCGCCCGGCGCTCTCCGGGCCCGACTGCGAGCACGCCTACGCGCTGCTGCACGCCCACCGATCCACGGTGGTCGGCGAGGTGCACACCCACGCGGTGCCGATCGCCGAGGACTGCGTGTTCACCGGGCGCCTGCGGGTGGCCCGCCGCTCGCTCGGCTGCCTGCGGTTCTGCTACGTCCCGCCGTGCTCGCGCACCCCGCGCCGGTACGAGTGCCAGCCGGACCTGGTGCGTTCGGCGGTGACCGAGCTGGTCGAGCGCGGCGAGCTGGACCCGGCGCAGGCCGCCCGGCTGCGCGAGCTGGAGGCCGAGCGGGTCCGCCCGCTGTTCACCAGCCTGCGGTACGGCACGCCCGGCTACGGCCAGTTGGCCGCCGGGTGCGCGCCGGAGATCACCCGCGGCGCCGAGGACCGCTCCGAACTCGGCGCCTTCCACGACCTGTTCCAGCCCCAGCGCGAGGACAACCTGCGGGCGCGGCTGGCCGAGTACACCCCGGCCGGCACCGACGCCGGGATCTTCCACGCCTCCTGACCCGCTCCGAGTGACTCCGAAAGGGAACCCGTGCACGCAGACTTCTCGCGCCTGACCTTCCGGCCCGGCAAGCACTACTCCGCGGTGCTGACCCAGCAGGGCCGGGTCCAGCTCGACGCCGACGCCAACGAGCAGGCCGCGATCGAGCGGTACCAGCTGCGCACGCTCGCCGCCGACCTGATCGGCCGCCGCGGCGGACCGGCCGCGGCAGCCGGGTTCGCGATCGGCTACGTGCCGGGCAACCACGAGGTGGACGACCTCACCATCGGCGGCGGCCGCTACTACGTGGACGGCATCCTGTGCGAGGCCGACCGGCCCGGGCCCGGCATCGCCGTGCCCGACGACGGCGGCCAGGGCGACGACAGCGACGCCCGGGAGGCGCCCGCCGGCTGGACGTACTGGGACCAGCCGGACGCCTACCGGGACCAGGAGCGCGACGGCGACCGGCTGCCCGGCGAATTCCCGTTCCTGGTCTACCTGAAGGTCTGGGAGCGCAGCGTCACCGCCGTCGAGGACCCGGAGATCCGCGAGGTCGCGCTCGGTGCGGCGATGCCCGACACGGCGGCCCGGGCCAAGCTCGTCTGGCAGGTACTCGCGCTGCCCGCCTCGGAGTTGAGTGTTCCGGACGGCGGGGCGTCCCGGGTGCGGGAGGCCTTCGACGCGTGGGCCGAGGCGCACGAGCGGCCGGGCGGGCTGCTGGCCGCGCGCGCCCGGCGGCCGGAGCGGGCGAGCGAGGACCCGTGCCTGGCCCACCCCGAGGCCGGATACCGGGGTCCGGAGAACCAGCTGTACCGGGTGGAGGTCCACCACGGCGGCTCGGCGGAGGGCTGCGCCACGTTCACGTGGTCCCGGGAGAACGGCTCGGTCGTCCTGCCGATCGCCTCGATCGAGGGCGTCTGGGTCGACCTCACCACGCTGGGCGACGACGACAAGCTCAGCCTCTCGGTCGGCGACTGGGTCGAGGTCGCGGACAGCGCGTACGTCAGCCGGGGCGAGGCGGCGAACCTGCTCCAGGTGGAGGAGACCGACCTGCCGGGGCGCCGGGTGCGGCTGTCCGCCGAACCGGTGCCGGAGGTCGGGCGGCTGGCCGAGCGCCACCCGTTCCTGCGCCGCTGGGACCACCGGGCGCCCCGCGGCCGGGACGCCCTGCCACTGGCCGGCGGCGCCCTGCAGCTCCAGGAGGGCGCCTGGCTCGACCTGGAGGACGGCGTCCAGGTGTACTTCCGACCGGGCGGTGGATACACCCGGGGCGACTACTGGCTCATCCCCGCGCGGACCGCCACCGGCTCGGTGGAGTGGCCGCAGAACGCGGCCGGCGAAGCGCTGCTCCGGGAACCGGCCGGGGTCCGGGTGCACCATGCCCCGCTCGCCTGGGTGAAGGGCCCGACCACGGTCGTCGACCTCCGACAGACCTTCGCCCCGCTGACCGCCCCCACCCCGCAGTAGGGCCACGGCCCGCGCATCGGGTACCTCATCGGCCAGGCCCCACCCCGGGCCTGGGTGAGGCTGTCCGCCGGACACGGCACCCAGGGCTTCCACGTGGGAGAAGAAGGTCGGCACGCCGGGGTCGTCGCCGACGATCGGCCCGGCCGGGGTGCGGGACCCGAAGACGTGCGCGGCGTCCTCGATGATCCGGATGCCCCGGTCGACCAGCAGCCCGCGGACGTCCCGGGCCGCCACGAACAGATGGTCGGCGGCGGCACCGGTGAGCGCCGGGGCGGGCGGGGAGGGGCGGTCTGACCCCGGGTCCGGGAAGCCCTTGCCACTGCTGTCGAGGTCCCACCAGGTGCAGCGGATGCTGTCGTCGGTGCTGCTGACCAGCGCCTCGGCGCCGGTGACCGCCCTGATCACTCCTGGATCCACCGGTCGCGGTCCATCGCAGCCTCTGCGAGACTTGTCACGATTCAGTCACTGAGAGTGACGGCTTGTATCGCGCAGCGATATCCGGTGAAAAGAGTGGAATCGTGTCCGATATCCAGGCGTTCGACGTCATCATCGTCGGCTCCGGGGCTGCCGGTGGAATGGCGGCGCACGAGTTCTGTGCGGCGGGCGCCCGCGTCCTGATGCTGGAGGCGGGCCGGGACTACGATCCCGGCACCGAGACGCCGATGTTCAACACGCCGCAGGACGCGCCGCTGCGGGCGGCCTCGACGCCGGACAAGCCGCAGGGCTTCTACGACGCCACCGTCGACGGCGGCTCGCAGATCGCCGGTGAGCCCTACAGTCAGGCGGACCCCCCGAATCCGGACAAGTCGAATCAGTTCAGCTGGTGGCGGCCCCGGATGCTGGGCGGCCGCACCAATCACTGGGGTCGGGTGGCGCTGCGCTTCGGACCGTACGACTTCAAGCCGAAGACCCGCGACGGACTGGGCTTCGACTGGCCGATCGAGTACTCCGACCTGGCACCGTGGTACGACAAGGCCGAACGCCTCATCGGCGTCACCGGCCTTCCCCACGGGATCGAGAACGCCCCCGACTCCCCGCCCGGCGTCCAGCTCCCACCGCCGCCCCCGCGCGCCTTCGAGATCGTCCTCAGCCGTGCGTTCGAGCACCTGGACATGAAGGTGGCGTCGATCCGGGCGGCCGTGCTCACCCGCCCGTTGAACGGCCGCGCGGCGTGCCTGTACTCGACCCAGTGCACCCGCGGCTGCGCCAGCCGCTCCAACTTCCAGAGCACGACCGTCCTCATTCCTCCGGCCCGCGCCACCGGCAATCTCACCGTCGTGTGCAACGCCATGGTCTCCCGGGTCGACGTCGACGCGACCGGGCGGGCCGCCGGGGTCACCTACAACGACCGGGTGACCGGCTCCGAGTTCTCGGTCACGGGGCGGGTGGTGGTGCTGGCGGCGGGAACCTGCTCGTCGGTGCGCATCCTGCTCAACTCGCGAAGCGCTGCGTTCCCCAACGGGATCGGAAACGGCCACGGGCTGGTCGGCAAGTACCTGATGGACTCGGTCGAGTTCTCGCGCTCGTCGCGAATTCCGATGCTCGAAAAACTCCCCGTGCTGAACGACGACGGCATCTTCACCCCGCACATCTACGTGCCGTGGTGGCTGCTGCCCGAGCAGGCCGCCGGGCAGCTCGGGTTCCCGCGCGGGTACCACATCGAGCCGCGCGGGGGTCGCAGGATGCCGACCACCGGCATCGGAAGCCTGATCGACGACGCCGGCGCGACCTACGGCGACGCCCTGCGGGCGGAGGTCCGGCGGAGGTACGGCACGGCCGTCACTCTCATCGGCGAAGGCGAGATGATCCCGAACGAGGACTCCTTCTGCGAGCTCGATCCGACGGTCAAGGACAAGTGGGGAGTTCCGGCCCTGCGGTTCCACTGGAAATGGGGAGATCCGGAAGTCCGGCAGGTCACGCACATGCACGACACCTTCAACAAGGTCTTCAGCCTGCTCGGCGGCGCGCCGGACACCAGTCCCGTCGTGATGCCGCAGGGCGGCGGAGCGGTCCACGAGGTCGGCGGCGCGCGGATGGGGACCTCGCCGCAGAACTCCGTGCTCGACGCCTACAACCAGTGCTGGGACGTGAGGAACCTGTTCGTCGTCGACGGCGCCGCATTCGCGTCGAGCCCGGACAAGAACCCGACGCTCACCATCCTGGCCCTGGCCGCGCGGAGTTCGGCCCGCATCCTCGAACTGCTCAGGAGCGGCGGGATCTGACCGCACCACGCGCCCGACAGTCGAGCGAGCGCGACCGGATGACGGTACGTCGGAAGCGAGAGGAAGAGATGGACCAGCACAGTGCCGCCGGGGTCGGTACCGCACCGCAGGGCTACGGCACCGATCCCAACCTCGTGACACCGCACACGCCTTGGCCGCGCACGCTCTCGGAGCGCGAGCGCGCACTCGTCGCGGCCCTCGCCGACATCGTTCTGCCGGGCACCCCCGAGTACCCGGCGCCGAGTGCGATGGGGATCGCCGACTTCTTCGACGACTGGGTGAGCGCTCCCTACAAGACCCAGCAGGGCCACAGGACCGTCATCACGACCGGCCTCGCCACGGTCGACGCGGAGGCGCAGCGCCAGTTCGGGACGGGGTTCGTCGAACTGGACGGCTCCCGGCAGCGCACGATCGTCGACCGGATCGCGTCGACCACCGCGACGGACCGGAGCTTCTTCATCAGGTTCCGGTCCCTGCTGCTCACTGGCTACTTCACCTCCGACATGGGGTTCGAGGCGATCGGTTATCCCGGGAACGTGCCGCTGCTCGCCTTTCCGGGCGTCCCGCCGGAGGCGCAGCGCATCATCGACGACGAGCTCAGGAAGTTGGGGCTGTAGCGTGAATCCGGTGACCGCGGGCACTCCGCGTATGAAGACCGTCAGGGAGTACGTCGAGGCGGGAGTTCTGCCGCTGGACGACCTCAAAGGCGCCTTGCATCTCGCGATGCGGCTGGAATTCGCCACCATCCCGCCGTATCTGTGTGCGCAGTGGTCGGTCAAGGAGGACCCGGACCGCACCGAGGGTGTGCTGCACAGAATCGTCAGCCAGGAGATGAACCACTTCGCGCTGGCCGGAAACCTGCTGGCCGCGATCGGTGGCCGGCCGTCGATCGCGCACCCGGACTTCCTGCCGACCTATCCGGCCGACGAGCTGCCCGGCGGCATTCCGCAGCAGCTTCCGGTTGATCTGAAGCCACTGGTCAAGGACCAGCTCGCGGTGTTCATGCAGATCGAGTACCCGGAGTTCCCCCCGATCGCCCTCCTGGCCGGGCGGCCGCCTGCCACGATCGGCGCCTTCTACGACACGATCATCCGGACGTTCCGGAAGCTGGAGCCGGCGATCGACCCGAAGGCCCACGCGGTGGCGGTGCCGTTCGCGAAGTCGATCGGAACCGTCGCCGACGCGGTCGACACGATCGACCGGATCAAGAGCGAGGGAGAGGGGACGCAGGGCTCACCCGATCAGCCGCCGGGGGAGGGCGAGAGCGGCCACGCGCACTACTACCTGTTCAAGGAGCTCTACGTCCAGAAGCGGCTGGTCAAGACCGGCGACAAGTGGAGCTTCAGCGGAGCTCCCGTCATCCTGCCGGAGGTGTACGACTTCGCGCCCTCCCAAGCCCGGCCGAACCCCTCGACCGAGTTCAACCGCACCCTGTCGAAGCTGCTGGTCGACCTGGAGACGTGCTGGACGTCCGGCGCGCCGCCGAACGTGGCGGCCATGTTCCAGCTTCAGATCCTCGGACGGGACCTGATCAATCGGGGGATCCGTCCAGAGTTCCGGTGGGATGACGGAGCGGCCTGAGCGGGCTCTGCGCGTCCTGGCGGGACCGGCCGGACACACGGCGGCCCGGAGGCGGGCAGTGACGTTCGGCCCGGGCACGGCGGGCATGCCGACCGGTTACGCGCAAGCAGTCCGACTCGCCGTCGAGAAGCGCCTGTACCGCCTCGTCGAAATCCGGACGCTTGACCCACTTGCGCACCCGCACCCGCCGTTGCGTCACCGGGCCGCCCGGGCCGAGCCCCCGCCCCGGACGGCCCGTCCCCGTCAGGCCTGCCAGTGCGGCTTCCCGCTGACCATCCGGCAGGTGATCGCCCGGCCGCTCGCGTCGTGCGTGCTCTTCCCCAGGTCCCCGTTGCGGCAGAACTGCCCGGCCTCGTAGCAGTTGCCGGCGTTCGAACGGATGTCGCACCCGGTGCCGGCGGCGGCCGGCGCGGTGGGCGCCGGCTCCGGATCGGTCGGCGGCTTCGCGGTGGTCACCTTCGGCTGCGAAGCCTTGGGCGTCGGCGGCTGGGACCGGGCGGCGGGCGATTCCGGGGGTGTGGTGGCGGCCGGCGCGACCGCCGAGGTGGCGGGCGCGGCCGGGGCGGCGGCGGTCGGCGTGGCCGACGCCGCGGCCTTGCCGTCGGCAGCCGACGGGTCGCAACCGGTCAGCGCCAGACCGACGGTGAGGACGAGTCCGGCGAATCCGGCCAGGCCGGCCCGGCGGCGCCCGGGTATCCGTGCAGGCATGTGAGGAGAACGCTCCGTTCCGTTTGGATGAGTCGTGCGATTCAAGCAGGCGCCCCACACGCTGCGAGCACCGTTTCCCCACTCGTTGGCAGATCGAGACCTGCCGACCACCGAGCGTCACCACCCCCGTGACCGTCACTACGCTGCGCCCCGCACCACCCTCCCCCGGCACCCCGGCACCCCGGCACCGCGACATCCCGGCCCCCGGGGCCGACGGTCAGCGCAGCCCCGCCGTCCGGCGCTCGAACACCTCGGGCCGGGCGGTCTCCAGCGCCGTGGAGACCGCGCCGAGGAGCACCGCCTCCTCCCCGAGCAGGCTGGGCGCGAGCGTCGGACGCATCGGGGCGATCCGGTGCAGGGCCGCCTCCAGCGGCTCCAGCAGCAGGTCCGCACTGCTGCCGATGCCACCGCCGAGCACCACCAGGTCCGGGTCCAGCACGGCGGACAACACGGCGACGGCATAGGCGAGTTGTTCGGCCTCCCGCTCCACCGCCCGGAGCGCCGCGGCCTCCCCCGCCCGGGCCCGCTGGAAGACCTGCTTCGCCGTCACCTGACGCCCTGCGCCGTCGTCCGCGCCCAGCCCGAAGTCCCGCGCGGTGCGCACCACGGCGTCCGCGGCGGCTTCCTGCTCGATGGTCGCCGCGGGCTCGTCGGCCCGGGCCGGCAGCGGGACCTGACCGATCTCGCCCAGCGCGCCGTGCGCGCCGAGCAGCAGTTCGCCGTCCTTCACCACCCCGAGCCCGAGGCCGGTGCCGACCAGCAGGTAGGCGAACATCCGGCTGCCCCGCCCGGCGCCCAGGGTGTACTCGCCGAGCGCGGCCAGGTTGGCGTCATTGGCCACCGACACGGCCGTGCCCAGTCCCTCCCCGATCCGGTCGAACAGCCCCGGCCGGCCCCAGCCGGGCAGGCTGGAGGCGTAGCGCACCCCGCGGCGCTCCTCGTCCCACACGCCCGGGGTGCCGATCACCGCGTGCACGATGCCGTCCGCTGCCAGGCCCGCCTCGGTGGTCGCCTCGTGCGCGGCCGCGACCACGGTGTCCGCGACGGCGTTCGCCGAACGGCCCCGGTTGGCCACGTCCCGGCGGGCGACGACCGTCCCGGAGAGGTCCGCGACGGCCACCCGCAGCCGGGCCCGGCCGATGTCCACGCCGAGCACGTGCCCGGCCGTCGGGTCGACCTCGTACAGCACGGCGGTGCGGCCGCGTTCGGGGGCCAGCCGCCCGGCCTCGCGGACCAGCCCGGCCTGTTCCAGGGCGGCCAGCGCGGCCGAGACGGTCGGCTTGGACAGACCGGTGTCCCGGGCCAGCTGGGCGCGCGAGGAGCCACCGCCGGTGCGCAGCAGCTCCAGCAGCAGCCACTCGTTGTTGCTGCGCAGCCGCTGCCGGTTCCAGGGCACCGCGGGGGCCCCGGCCGCCGGGCGACTGGTCGGCTGGTGGGGGCTCATCGGTTCCTCCGGTCTGGTGCTCACGGACGTCTCCGGCACGGTCTCACGCGGGCCTGACACTGCTCTGGCGTTGGTCTTGAGGCCGGTCCGACGCTGACCCGACTCCGTTCCGACGCCGGTCCGGCATCGGTCCGGCGGCGGTCCGGCGGCGGTCGGCCGGTGCTCCGGCACGGTGTGCGACGCCCGCTGTCGGACGCCCGGTGTCGGAGCACCGGCCCAAGTATGACCGGTGATCATCCGGCATTCGTCCGCCGGACCCCGGCCGTTGCCCGACACGTCGTCCGGGTGACCGGTCCCCGTCACCGGGGCGACGGTTCCCCCGCCGTCCGGGGTCGAGCCGCGCCGGTGGCGGCCGCGTTACCGCACCGCGTCCGGCCGGTCAAGGTTTCCTCCAGTTGTGGGCGTGCCGCGCCCCGGCGCGTGATCATGGACGTATGCACTTCCGGCACCACAACCGAGCAGAGGGCTCCCCGCCCGCGCCACCGGACACCCGGTCGCTGGCGGCGACGGCGGCGGCCCTCGCCGCCAAGCTCGGCTCGATCACCGGCAGTGACCACGGCGACGACGACCCCGACCTGGTCCGCGCGGTCCTCGCCGACGCCCCCGTCGGCATCGCCGTGCTCGACGAGCACCTGCGCTGGCACCACCTCAACGCCGCCTTCACCACCACCACCGGCCTGCGCCGCGCCGACCTGCTCGGCCGACCCGTCGAGGCCACCGCCTTCGCCGGTGCCGCCACCACCCTGCGCCGCGTCCTCGCCGACGGCCGCGACCGCGAGCACGCGACCGGCGGGCCCGACGGCCCGGGCCACGCCGTCCCGCCCGGCCTGCGGGTGCGCTACCGGCCGCTACGGCACGCCGGACGGACCACCGGTGTGATCGTCGTCGTCCTGGACGACCCCGACCCGGCCCGCGACCAGCTCCGCGAACTCGCACAGGCCCGCGCCCGCCTGGCGCTGCTCGACGCCGCCACCGAACGGATCGGCACCACCCTCGACATCGCGACGACCTGCACCGAACTCGCCGACTTCGCCGTCCCCGGCATCGCCGACCTCGCCGTCGTCGACGTCCTGCCGCCCGAGGCCGAGCCCGCCCGGGCCGGCCGGGGCGCTCCCCGGCGGTTGCACCGCGCCGCCGTACGGGCCGTCCCGTCCTTGACCGCCGCCCTCGCCGACCTGGCCCGCCCCGGCGAATCGATCCGCCACCGGGAGGACTCGGCCGCCGCCCGCAGCTTCACCGGCGGCATCGCCGTGCTCACCGAGCCCGGTGCCGAGGACGCCTGCCCCGCCGGGACCGCCTCGCTGCTCGTCCTGCCGCTCGCGGCCCGGGGCGACCTGGTCGGGCTGCTCACCCTCGGCCGCACCGCCGCGACCCCGCCGTTCACCTCGGATGAGGCCGCCCTGTTCGGCGATCTCGCCGCCCGGGCCGCCACCGGCATCGACAACGCCCGCCGCTACACCCGCTCCCAGGGCATCGCCCTCGAACTCCAGCGGGCCCTGCTCAGCGAACCCGGCAACCCGCACCAGAACCTCGCCCTCGCCTCCCGCTACCTGCCGTCCGGCTCCAGCTCGGTGGTCGGCGGCGACTGGTACGAGACGGTCCGGCTGCCGTTCGGCCGCACCCTGCTCGCCATGGGCGACGTCATGGGGCACGGCGTCGAAGCCGCCGTCGACATGAGCCACTACCGCTCCGCGCTGCGCGACATCGCCGGCATGGACCTGCCCCCGCACCGGATCCTGCGCCAGCTCGACACCGTGATCTCCGCCGACGACTCGGCCCGCCCCGCGACCTGCCTGCTCGCCCTCGCCGACCCCGGGCGCGGCCGCTGGACCCTCTCCAGCGCGGGCCACCTGCCGCCCGCCCTGATCACCCCCGACCAGCCGACCGAGCTGCTGCGCCTGCCCACCGGCCCGCCGCTGGGCACCGGCCTCGGCGGCTACGAGCAGACCGGCCACCCGCTCGTCCCCGGCCAGACCCTGCTGCTCTACACGGACGGCCTGGTCGAACGCCGCGGCGAGGACATCGACACCTCCCTGGACCGCCTCGCCGCCCTGCGCCTGCCCGCCACCGGCGACCTCGACGACCTCCTCGACGCCGTCCTCCACTCCCTGGTCCCGCCCCCGTCCCCCACCGCCGCCGCGTCCCCCGCCGCCGAGGACGACATCGCACTTCTCGCCGCCCGCGCCAAACCCCGCTGACGGGCCGGGCACGCCGGGCCGGCGCCGGGCCGCCCGGAGGCGGGGGCCTCCGGGCGGCGTGCTCCGGGTCCGGGGTCCGCGGGTGCGAGTGCGAGGACCCGGGGCGCGGCCCGGGCGGTGCCCGCGCCGACGGCGTCAGCCGTGGTCGCGGACGGTCCCCCGGAGGCCGTCCGCGAGCGAGCGCACGATCGGGTAGCGCAGGAACGAGTAGTGGTCGCCCGGCGTTCCGAGCACGTCCAGGTCCGGCACGTACGGCTGCCAGGTCTCCCGGATCGTGCTCCCGATCCAGTCCGGCAGCCGGCGGTGCTGCGCCTCGTACAGGGTGACGGGGAACTCCACCGGTGCGGGGGCGTACCCGAGGAGGGCGGTCCCGATGCCCCGCATCACGGTCAGGTGGCGCACCAGGTCGTCGCCGGAGACCTCGTGCAGCTCCGGCGGGATGTTCAGCTCCGTGAGTCCCGCGGCCACGTCCTCCGGCAGCCCGGCCGCGGCGTGCCCTTCCGCGAGCCGGGCCAGCAGACCGTCGATCGCCGCGATGTTCCCGCGCACGCCCTCCCGGTACTCGGCCGTCGGCAGGATGCCGTCCAGGGCGACGACCCGTACGGTGTGCCCGCCCGCGTGGAGCAACCGGGCCGTCTCCAGCGCCAGGACCGCGCCGAAGGACCAGCCCACCAGCAGGTGGGGCCCGTCGGGGCGGCTTTCGAGGATCGCCTCGCAGCAGCTGCGGGCCATGGCCGGGATCTGCCAGTGCGCCGCGTCCGGCCGGTCCCACCAGGACAGTTCGACGCCGAGCACCCGGGCGTCGGCGCTCAGCGCGCGGGCCAGCGGGACGTAGCCGGTGATGTTGCCCGCGATCACCGGGAAGCAGAAGACGGCGTGCGCGGAGGTGCTGTCGTTCAACGGGGTGACCGTGCCGCGCCCGGCCGTCCCGACGGCGCCGTCGAGGCCGTCCCGCCCGAGGTGCTCGGTGATCCGGGCGATGGTCTGGTGGCGGACCATCATCCGCGGGGTGAGGTGGATGCCCAGCCGACCGGCCCGGTGGACGACCCGGATGCTGAGGACGGAGTCCCCGCCGAGTTCGTAGAAGTTGTCGTCGGCACCGACCCGCGCCACCCCCAGGACCTGCTCCCAGACCCGGGCCAGTGTGCGCTGGACCGGTCCGGCCGGCGCCGCGTACGCCCGGCCGGTGTCCGGCCGCGACCCGTCCGGGGCCGGCAGGGCCCGCCGGTCCACCTTCCCGTTGACCGTCAGCGGCAGCGCGTCGACCACCACCACGGCGGGCACCAGGTACTCCGGCAGCCGCTGCCCGGCCCGTCGCCGCAGCGCGGCCACGTCGACCGGCCCGCCCGGTTCGGCGGGCGTCACGTAGGCCACCAGCCGCCGCTCCCCCGGTTCGTCCTCCCGGGCCAGCACCACCACGTCACCGATCGGTCCGGCGGCGCGCAGGGCGGCCTCCGCCTCGCCCGGTTCGACCCGGACGCCCCGGATCTTCACCTGGTCGTCGGAGCGGCCGAGGAACTCCAGGTCCCCGTCGGCCCGCCACCGGGCGAGGTCGCCGGTGCGGTACATCCGCTCGCCGGGCGCACCGTACGGGCAGGCGACGAACCGCTCCGCGGTCGGCGCGACGCGCTTCCAGTAGCCGCGGGCCAGGCCGACGCCCGCGATGTAGACCTCGCCGGGGATCCCGACCGGCACCGGGTTCAG
Source organism: Kitasatospora sp. NPDC059599 (assembly GCF_042735125.1). NCBI lineage: Bacteria > Bacillati > Actinomycetota > Actinomycetes > Kitasatosporales > Streptomycetaceae > Kitasatospora > Kitasatospora sp. NPDC059599. The sequence continues at coordinate 90,350 of NZ_JBHWCL010000003.1, forward strand.
GTACCGGTCCAGCAGGTACACCCGTTTGTTGGCGATCGGCCGGCCGACGACGTCCTCGGCGCGCTCCGCCCAGTCCTCGGGAGCGGGCCAGTAGGTGCTGGTCATGGTGCACTCGGTGGGCCCGTACTGGTTGACCAGGGCGCCCGGCAGGACACGGCTCCCGTGCTGCCCGGCGAGCCGCAGGCTCTCGCCGCTGGCCACCGTCAACCGCACCCGCGCCAGGGCGTGTTCGGCCTCGGGCAGCGCGAGGAGCGCCCGTAGCTGGGACGGGACGGTGCTGAGCAGCACCTCCACCCGGTGGCGCTCGATGCAGTCCGCGATCGCGGACGGGTCGAACGGGCCGTCGTGCGGGGCGAGGACGGCCGTGGCTCCGCAGCTGAGCGGCCCGAGCAGGTCCCGGACCGAGGCGTCGAAGCCGATGGACGCCAGTTGCAGGACCCGGGTGCCGGGGGTGACGCCGTAGCGGGAGGTGACGAAGGACAGGTAGGCCGTCACGCCCTGGTGCTCGACGGCGACGCCCTTGGGTGTGCCGGTGGAGCCCGAGGTGTGGACCACGTACGCGAGGTCGCCGGGCCGGGCCGACGGTGCGGGGTTCCGGTCGGGGCAGGCGGCGAGGACGGGCGCGTCCCGGTCCAGGCAGACGGCCGTGGTGCCGACGCCGAGCCCGTCCCTGAGCTCCCGGCGGGTGACGAGCAGCGCCGCCCCGCTGTCGGCCACCAGGGCCGCCAGCCGCTCGCGGGGGTGGACCGGGTCCAGGGGCACGTAGGCGGCGCCGGACTTGAGGATGCCGAGCAGGGCCACGGCCAGTTCGGGACCGCGTTCCAGACAGACGCCGACCAGGGTGCCCGGGCCGGCGCCGAGCGCCCTGAGGTGGTGTGCGAGCCGGTTCGCGCGCCGGTTGAGTCCGTCGTACGTCAGCTCCTCGTACGGCGTCCCGGCGCCACCCGCGACCAGTGCGACGGCGTCGGGCGTGCGGGCGGCCCGGTCCTCGAACAGCTGGTGGACGCAGCGGTCGTCCGGGTAGGGCGCGGCGGTGTCGGTCCACTCCTCCAGCAGCTGCCGCCGCTCGGGCCCGGTGAGGACGGACAGTTCGGAGAGCGGGCGGTCCGGGTCGGCCACCGCACCGGCCAGCAGGGTCCCGAAGTGGCCGGCCATCCGTGCGATGGTGCCGGGTTCGAAGAGGTCGGTGCTGTACTCGATCGCACAGTCCAGCCGGCCGTCGGCCTCGTGCACCGAGAGCGTCAGGTCGAACTTCGCGACCTGCTGTTCCCATTCCTCCGGCGCCACGGTGACCCCGTCGAGCGTGAGCGGCGTCCTCGGGGTGTTCTGGAACGTGAACAGCACTTGGAACAGCGGGTTGCGGCCGAGGTCGCGGTCCGGGCGCAGTTCCTCCACCAGGCGCTCGAAGGGCAGGTCCTGGTGCGCGTAGGCGCCGAGCGCGGTGTCCCGGACCTGGGCGAGCAACCCGGTGAACGAGGGGTTCCCCGCGAGGTCCGCGCGGAGCACGAGCGTGTTGACGAAGAACCCGACGAGCCCTTCGGTGTCGGCCCGGTGGCGGTTGGCGATCGGGGTGCCGACGGCGATGTCGTCCTGGCCGGCGTAGCCGGACAGCAGGGCCTGGAAGGCGGCGAGCAGGGTCATGAACGGCGTCGCCCCCTCGCGGCGGGAGAGCGCGTTCAGTGCCGCGGTCAGCTCCGCCGTCAGCGTGAACCCGTGGCTCGCCCCGCAGCCGGAGCGGACTTCCGGGCGCGGCCGGTCGGTGGGCAGCTCCAGCGGTGTGAGGCCGCTCAACTGTCGTCGCCAGTAGTCCAGTTGGCCATCCAGTACCTCACCACGCAGCCAGTCCCGTTGGCACGCCGCGAAGTCGGCGTACTGGATCGCCGGTGCCTCCAGAGGGGACGGCAGGCCCCGGCGGAACGCCGCGTAGAGGACGGCGAGTTCACGGTTGAGCAGGCCCATGGCCCAGGCGTCGACGGCGATGTGGTGCACCGCGAGGACCAGGACGTGTTCGTCGGCCCGGACCCGCAGCAGCCGCGCGCGCAGCAACGGGGCGACGCCCAGGTCGAAGGGTTCGGCGCTCTCGGCGGCGATGGCGGCCGACACCTCGGCCTCGGCCCGTTCGACGGGCAGCCCGCTCAGGTCGGTCAGCGGCATCGCGGGGACGGCGGACCGCTCGATCACCTGGACGGGAACGCCGTCCTCGGCCTCGAACCGGGTGCGCAGCACCTCGTGCCGGGCGACGAGTTCGGCGAGGGCCCGCTCCAGGGCGTCCGCGTCCAGTGCGCCGGTGAGCCGCAGCATCCGCAGGACGACGTACTCGGCGCTGTCGGGGACGAGTTGGTCCAGCAGCCAGAGCCGTTCCTGGGCGAAAGAGACGCGCAGCGGTCCGTTCCTCGGCACCTGCCGGATCGGCGGCATGCCCGGCAGCGGGCCGGCGCCCGGGCCCGACTCGCCGGTCGCGGTCACGATCTCCGCCAGTGCGGCCACCGTCGGCGCGGCGAAGACGCTCTGCACACCGAGAGCGTCCCCGAACTCGCGGCGCAGCTGGGAGACCACCCGGGTGGCGAGGAGGGAGTGGCCGCCGAGCTCGAAGAAGTTGTCCTCGCCGCCGACCCGCTCGACGCCCAGGACCTGTTCCCAGACGCGGGCGATCGTCTGCTGGACCGGTCCGGCCGGCGTCACGTACGTCCGGCCGGTCTCCGGTCGCGACCAGTCCGGGGCGGGCAGTGCCCGCCGGTCCACCTTCCCGTTGACCGTCAGCGGCACCGCGTCGATCACCACCGTGTGCGCCGGGAGCAGGTGGGCCGGCAACTGCCGGCCCGCCCGTCGCCGCAGCCCGGCCAGGTCGACCCCGCCACCGGGTTCGGCGGGTGTCACGTACGCGACCAGCCGCCGGTCCCCCGGTGCGTGCTCGCGCGCGATCACGACCGCGTCGCCGACCAGCCCACCGGCGCGCAGGGCCGCCTCGACCTCGCCCGGCTCGATCCGGACGCCGCGGATCTTCACCTGCTTGTCGGTGCGGCCGAGGAACTCCAGGTTCCCGTCCGCCCGGCGGCGGGCCAGGTCGCCGGTGCGGTACATCCGCTCCCCGGGCGCACCGTACGGGCAGGCCACGAACCGCTCCGCCGTGGGTGCCGGGCGGTTGAGGAAGCCGCGGGACAGCCCGGCCCCGGCCACGTACAGTTCGCCGGGCACCCCGACCGGCACCGGGTTCAGGTGCCGGTCCAGCACGTACACCCGGGTGTTGGCGATCGGTGTGCCGATCGGGATCACCGGATCCGACACGCGGTCCGGTGCGACGTCCGCGCCCAGCGTCCAGATGGTGGTCTCGGTCGGCCCGTACAGGTGGGTGAGCCGGCGGACCTTGGGGCGGGTGACGGCCGCGAGCCGGGGGTCGAGCGCCTCCCCTCCGAGCAGGACGTGCAGGCGGTCGGACAGGTCGGGCATCTCCTCGACGACCAGTCTCCACAGCGGTGGGGTGGCCTGCAGGACGGTGATCCCCCGGGCGGTGAGCAGCGCGGCGAGCCGGGCGGGCGCGGTGGTCTCCTCACGGGTCGCGAGGTGCACCTGGGCGCCGTACACCAGGGGCAGCAGCAGGTCGATGCCGGACGGGTCGAAGGTGTACGGGGCGACCGCCAGCAGCCGGTCGTCCGGTCCCAGCCGCAGGATCTCCTGCATCGCGAGCAGGCCGTTGACCAGGTTGCCGTGCCCGGTCTGGACGCCCTTGGGCGTGCCGGTGGAGCCCGAGGTGTGGATGACGTAGGCCAGGTCGCCGGGCGCGGACCGGCGCGGCGGGGCGGCGACCGGCTGGTCGGCGGTGTCGTCGGTGTCGGCGGCCGGGTGGTCGGCGGTGTCGGCGGTGTCGGCGGTGTCGGCGGCCGGGCCGTCGTCGAGGCAGAGCACGACCTGACCGGCCCGGACGGGGATCCGCTCGACCAGGTGCCGCCGGGTGACGACCACCGGGGCGGAGATGTCGGCCAGCAGGAGCCCCAGCCGGTCGCGCGGGTGGTCCGGGTCCAGCGGGACGTAGGCACCGCCGGACTTGAGGACGCCCAGGAGCGCCACGACCAGCTCGGGGCTGCGGTCCAGGCAGAGGCCGACCAGGGTGTCCGGCCCGACGCCGGCCCGGACCAGCCGCTGCGCGAGTCGGTCGGCCGGCCCGTCGAGCTCGCGGTAGGTCAGCGCGCGGTCGCCGCACACGAGGGCCGTCCGGTCCGGCGTCCGCGCCGCCTGGGCTGCCACCAGCTCGTGCACCCGGGTGTCCGGGTAGGTCACCGCGGTCCGGTTCAGGTCGCTGATCAGCCGGTGTTCCTCGGGGGCGGTGAGCAGGGGCAGCCGGGAGACGGCGCAGGCCGGGTCGGCCGCCGCACCGGCCAGCAGGGTGAGGTAGTGGCCGGCCATCCGTTCGACGGTGGTCCGGTCGAACAGGTCGGTGGCGTACTCCAGGATCCCGGTGAATCCGGCGTCGGTCTCCGCGAGTTCCATCGACAGGTCGAACTTGGCGACGTCCAGACCCAGCGGTTCGGCGCTGACGGCGATCCCGGGAAGCTCCCAGCCGGGCCCGGCGGCCCGGGTGTCCTGCAGGTTGAACATGGTCTGGAACAGCGGGGTCCGGGCGAGGTCGCGTTCGGGGGCGAGGTGCTCGACCAGCCGCTCGAACGGGAGGTCCTGGTGGTCGTAGGCGGCCAGCGCCGTCTCCCGGACCTTCGCCAGCAGCTCGGCGAAGGACGGGTCCTCACCGAGGTCCGTCCGCAGCACCAGGGTGTTGACGAAGAAGCCGACCAGCCCTTCGGTCTCGGACCGGTTGCGTCCGGCGACCGGTGTCCCCACCGCGATGTCGTGCTGGCCGGTGTACCGGGCCAACAGCACCTGGAAGGCCGCCAGCAGGCCCATGAACGGCGTGACCCGGTGGGCCCGGAACAGCTCCTTGAGCCGTCCTGCCAGGTCGGCGGGTACGCGGAAGGCGAGCGTGTCGCCGCGCGGCGACCGGACCGCGGGCCGGGGCCGGTCGGCGGGCAGCTCCAGCGTGGCCAGTCCGGCCAGTCGGGCGGTCCAGTGCGCGAGTTGCCCCGTCAGCACCGGCCCGTCCAGGGAGTCCCGCTGCCAGATGGCGAAGTCCGGGTACTGGATGGGGAGTTCCGGCAGGTCGGCCTTCCGGCCCGCGCGGTGCGCGGCGTACAGCCGGCTCAGCTCCTCGACCACGATCCCGACCGACCATCCGTCGGCGACGATGTGATGCAGGGTCAGCACGAGCAGGTGCTCGGCCGGGCCCTGCCGGTACAGCACGGCCCGGAACAGCGGACCGCGCCGAAGGTCCATCGGGGCCGTCGCCGTCGCCGCGGCCTCCCCCGGGCCGGCCGGTGCGCGGACCACCCGCAGGACGTCCGGCTCGGGGGCGAGCACGAGCTGACCGGGCCTGCCGTCCCGCTCCCGGAGGACGGTCCGCAGTGACTCGTGCCGGGCGACCAGGTCGGCGACCGCGGCGGACAGCGCCGCGACGTCCAGGTCCCCGGTCAGCCGCAGCACCGAGGGGATCAGGTACTCGGTGCCTCCCGGGGCCAACTGGTCCAGGAACCAGAGTCGTTGCTGAGCGAAGGAGGCCGGTAGCAGGACATCGTTCGGCATCTTTTCCCCCTGGTCCGATTCAACGTGATCCGGTTCGACGCGATCCGATGTCGACCCGGCCCGGACCGGTGTCGATCCGGGCGACTCGAAGGGCCCGCCCCGTCAATCGGCCCGACCGGGCTCGTCGGCCCGCGGGCCGGACCCGGAATCCGGCCCGGAACCGACCGGCCCGGTGCTTCCGATGTACGCGGCCTGCGCACCGATCGTCCGGTGCCGCAGGAGTTCCGCGACGGTGAGCGCCGCCCCGGTCCGCGTGAGAAGGGCCCGCTGCAGCCGGATGGCCAGAAGGGAATTGCCGCCGCAGTCGAAGAAATCGCGCTCGGGCTCGTCCGGGGCCGACCCGAAGACATCACACCAGGCCGCCCGTACGTCCTCCAGTATCCGCTGGCTCAATGGGAAAATCACCCCCTCCCCTACGACGTTCTCCGGCAGACGGATTTCACGACAGGAATTCGGGCGGCGCGCACTCTCGGGTCGTGTCGGCGGCCCGGGAGCGGACGCGTCCCGGGCCGCGCCCAGGTCCTGAACCTGGACCTGGACCTAGCCCTAGCCCTAGCCCTAGCCCTAGCCCTGCCAGGCGCACCAGAGGCTCGCGTAGACGCCGTTCTTGGCGAGCAGTTCCTCGTGCGTGCCGAACTCGGCGATCCGGCCGTCGTCGAGCACCGCGATCCGGTCGGCGTCCTGAGCGGTGTGCAGACGGTGGACCACGGCGACCACCGTCCGGCCGGTGGTGACGGCGGCCAGGGATCGCTCCAGGTGCCGGGCGGCCCGCGGGTTCAGCAGCGAGGTCGCCTCGTCCAGGACGAGGATGTCCGGGTCGGCCAGGAGCAGGCGGGCGAGGGCCAGTTGCTGCACCTTCGCCGGGTCGAGCGCCTGACCGCCGGGGCCGACCTCGCGGTCCACTCCCAGCTCCTCGGCCCACTCCCAGGCGTCGACGGCGCGCAGGGCGTCGGCGATCTCCTCGTCACCGGCGTCCGGGCGGGCGATGGTGAGGTTGTCGCGCAGGGTGCCCCTGAAGACGTGGTGTTCCTGGGTCACCAGGGCGACCGTGCCGCGCCGATCGGCGGGGGCGAGGCCCGCGACCTCCCGGCCGCCCACCGTGATGCCTCCGCCGTGCGGGGTGTAGATCCCCGCGAGCAGCTTGGCCAGCGTCGACTTGCCGGCGCCGGAGGGGCCGACCACGGCCAGCCACTCCCCCTGGCGGATCGTCAGGTCTATCCCGCACAGCACGTCCCGGCCCGGCTGGTAGGCGTAGCGGAGGTCCCGGACCTCGATGTCCCTGGCCTCGGCGTCCCGCCGGCCGCCGGCGCTGCGCCCGGTGCCCGCGGTGGCGGCCGCCACGGCCGGCTGCCGGAACCGCGACAGCCCCAGCAACCGCGCGAGCGCGGCGGCGGCCGACTGCAGCGAGTCCAGCCAGAACATCAACTGGTCCAGCGGATTGAGCAGTTGGGACGCATACAGGGTGCCGGCGGTGACGGCGGCGAGCGAGACCGTGCCGTGCAGGTAGAGCGTGCCGCCGAAGATCAGCATGGCGGCCACCGGCAGGGCGTAGCTGGTGTCGCAGAGCGGGAGGAAGACGTTGCGCAGCCGCAGGGTGTGGCGCTCGGCGGCGTAGGAGGCGGCGATGGACTCGTCGACCTCGTCCATCCGGCGGGCGGCCAGCCGCAGCGATTCGACCGTGCGGGCGCCCTCGACCGTCTCGGCCAGGCTCTCCGTCAGCCGGGAGTAGGTGGCCGCCTGACGCAGGTAGCCCTGGTGTGCCCGGCGCAGGTACCAGCGGCCGGCGCCGTAGAGCACCGGCACCGAGAGCAGGCAGGGCAGCAGCAGGAGCGGGCTGATCAGCAGGAGGGCGCCCAGGGTGAAGCAGACGATGCCGACCGAGGTCATGGTGGCCGGGATCGCGGACCGGATGGCGCCGGAGAGCTGGTCGATGTCGCGGGTGGTGCGGGTGATCAGGTCGCCGGCGTCGGTGTCCTCCACGGTCTCCGGCGGCAGGGCCAGCAGGTCGGTGACGAAGTCCTCGCGCAGGTCGGCCAGGACCTTCTCACCGAGCCTGGCCGCCGCGTACTCGGCGAGCCGGACCAGCACGGCTTGCGCGGCCAGGCACCCGAGGATCAGCAGGACCAGGCGCAGCACGGTGTCGTGGCCGTGGGTGACGTCGGCCACCAGGGTGCCGAGCAGCCAGGGGGCGAACAGTCCGGCGACGGCGGCGAGCGCCTGGAGACCGACCACCAGGGCGAATTCGCCCCGGTGGGCGAGGACGGCGCGCCGTGCGTACGCGGCGAGTTCGCGTGTGGTGGCGACGGGCAGGTCGCTCATGCCGCCTCCGCCTCCGCCCGGCGCTCGACCAGTTCGCGGTAGCGCGGGTCGGCCGTCAGCGCCCGGTGCGAGCCCTCCGCCGCGACGCTGCCGTCCAGGACCAGGGCGACGTGGTCGGCCCGGTGGAGCAGCACGGTGCTGGTGGTGAACACGACGGTGGCCTTGCCCCGGCGCAGTCGTGCGATGCCTTCGGCCATCCTGTTCTCCGTGTGCGCGTCGACGGCGTTGGTCGGGTCGATCAGGATCAGCACCTCCGGGTCGGCCAGCAGCGCGCGGACCAGCCGCAGCCGCTGTTGCTGGCCGCCGGAGAACTCCCGCCCCCCGGCGGCGATCTCGGTGTCGAGCCGGTCCGGCAGGGCCTCGACGATGTCCCGGGCGGCCGCTGCGTCGACGGCCGCCCAGAGGCGGTCGTCGGAGTCGGTGCCCGGCGGCCGGTCCGCCGTGTCGAGTTCTCGGCGCAGCGGCCCGGCGAACAGGTGGTCCTCGGCGGTGACGACCAGGATCCGCTCGCGGACCCGGGCCAGCGGCAGCTCGGTGAGCCTCCGTCCGGCGTAGGTGGTCCCGGAGTCGGTGTGGCGTCCCAGCCGGTCGGCCAGGGTGACCGCGTCGGCGGGGGAGCCGACGACGGCGGTCAGCCCCTCGGCGGGCACCCGCAGGCCGGAGTCGGGGTCGGCGAGCGGGCCGGGGACGGGCACGGCGCCGGTGTCCGGGCCGGGGTCGAGGTCGGGTTCCGTGCGGAGCAGCCGGACGACGTTCTCCGCGGCGACGTGGCCCTGCATGGCCTTGGAGACGGCGAAGGTGATCTGGTTGGTGGGGATCACCAGGTAGGTGGCGTAGCCGTAGAAGGCCACCATCTGCCCGGCGCTCAGCTTCTGGTCCAGGACGAGTTCGCCGGCCAGTGCCACCACGCCGGCCAGCAGCAGGCTCGGCAGGAAGGTCCTGGTGGCGCCGAGCACCGCCGAGGCGCGGCCCTGCCGGAGCGCGGTGGCCCGCAGACGCTGCGAGCCCTCCCGGTAGCGGGCGGCGAACAGGTCCTCGCCGCCGATCCCGCGCAGCACGCGCAGGCCGCGCACGATGTCGACGGCCTGGTCGGTGAGTTCGCGCTGGCGGGTGCGGAGCCGGCCCTGCCGTTCGCGCAGCACCCGGGCGAGCCGGGTGGTGACCACGAGCATCACCGGCACCGCGACCAGCACCAGCAGGCCGACCTGCCAGGAGGCGACCAGCATGAACACCGCGACGGCGACGAAGCCGACCACGCCGCCCACGCCGCGGGCGCCGACCTCCAGGGTCTGGCCGATCAGGCCGATGTCGGAGACGCCGACGGTGACGAGGTCACCGGCCGAGACCTTGCGCCCGACCGTGGCGCCCAGCTCGCAGGCCTTGGCGGTGACGAACCGCATGGTCTCGTACGCCGGTTCGACCCGCAGCCGGGTCTCCAGGCGTTCCACGGACATCGCCGACAGCGCGGAGAGCACACCTGCCCCGAGCACGGCCAGTCCCCAACCGACCAGTGCGCCCTGGTCCTTGGCGACCAGGCCCTGATTGACGGCCTGCCCGATCACGGCGGGCGTCAGCCCGAGCCCGGCCGCCCACAGGATGTTGCCGAGGCAGTCCAGCAACAGGACCCGGCGGTGGCGGACGGCCATCCGCAGCAGGTACCGCCACGGGCCGCGCAGGTCGGGTACCCCGGGTTCCCGGTCGAAGAAGTCACGCACCGCTCAGCCCTGCCAGGTGAAGCCTGCCCCACACGTGCGCCTCCATCTCGGTTCGTCGGCAGGGCCATTAACCTCGGACCGCACGCGGTTTGTCCATCGTCCAAGGTCCGCGGCCCGCGGCCCGGGCGGGTCCTGACGGCGCGCGTTCAACTGTCAGGTGTTCTCGGTTGAACGGCGCCGCGCCGGTGCGGGCCCACCGGTTCGGGTTCAATCCGTCCGGCGGTAGACGGAGATGACGTTGCTGGCGGCCGGACCGCTGGGGTCGGCACGCCAGGAGCCGCCGCGCCAGTTGGCGATCCGTTTGACCAGCCGCAGCCCGGCCAGCCGGGCCATCAGGTCCTGTTCGGACGGCAGCAGCATCCGCTGGGTGAACCGCCGGACCCGGTGACCGCCCTCGTCCACGTAGAGCACGCTCTGGTCCAGCAGCAGCGACTTCCAGTCGAACCGCTGGGTGCTGATCCCCATGCCGGTTCCGGCCGGCTGCAGGGCGCTGATCCGTTCGCCGTCCTCCAGGGCCCGCAGCGGCGGGTGCAGGTTCTCCACGACCAGGCTGCCGCCGGGCGCCAGGTGGGCGGCGGCGTTGCGCACCACCGCGAGCTGGGACTCCTGGGTGGTGAAGTGCAGCAGCAGGTTGTAGACGCAGAGCACCAGGCCGAAGCGCCGGTCGGTGGTCCAGTCCTGCGCGTCGCCCCGCACCAGGGTCAGGTTTTCCGGCAGCGGTGTCCTGGCGGCCGCCGCCAGCATCTCCGCCGAGCTGTCGACGCCCAGCACGCTGCGGACCTTTCCCGCCAGCGGGACGGCCAGCCGGCCGGTGCCGACGCCGAACTCCAGCACGTCTGCGCCGGCCGCCAGTTCGGCGAGGTAGGAGACGGTGAGCGGGGTGTCGATCCGGGCGTGTTCCGCATCGTACCGGGCGGCCTGGTCGGCGTCCCAGCCGGGCTCCTCCATGGGCGTCCTCTCGTCCATCGGTGTCCTCTCCTCCACGTCGGCCCCTTCCGGGGTGTCCGTTCCCTGCGGCATCTGCCGCCCCTCCGTCGTGTCCCGTCCCTGCGGTCGGCCCCGGCGTCAGCGGCCGAGCCACGGTCGCCACAGCTCCCGGTCCAGCAGGTGCGGCAGGGCCGTGAACTGCTGTTCCCAGTAGCGCCGTACGCCGGTCCGCGCGGTGGGCGCGGCCGGATCGCTGCGAGCCGTGCCCGCCGCGGGCAGCGCCACCGAGGCGAGCGGGCCGATGCGGGCGCCGCGCGCGGCCTTGGCGTCGTGGGATCCCGAGCCCAGGTGGAGACCGCGCAGACCGGCCTCGTAGCAGTACCGGAGCGGCTCGTAGATCACCACGTTGAAGTAGGGATAGGCCCCGGCCGCGGCATCGTGGTCGAACCCGGAGGCCCGCAGGTAGAGCCACTCCCCCCACCGGTAGGCGAGCGCCATCCCCACGGCCGTCGGCCCGCGCCGGCAGACGAACAGCACGCCGTTGCCGTCGAGGGCCGCGCTCTGCCGCTCGAAACGGTCGCGCAGCCGGGCCTCGTCCTCCTCGATCCCGTACTTCTCGTTGCCCAGCCGGGCGAACCGCGCGATCAGGCCGGGCCGCCCGGACGGGTCGAGCCGGACCGTGTCGAGGCCCCGCTCGGCGAAGCGCCGGAGCTCCTTGCGGGTCGTCTTGCGCCGGGTGGCGGTGAGGGCGGCGAGGTAGTCCTCGAAGCCGCTGCCGGGAGCATCGAGCCAGGCGTCGCCGCTGTAGCTGAGCACCGGCTCGACGTCCTCGGCGTACCCGCCGACCTGCTGCAGGCCGGGAGCGTCGAGGTACAGGAGGTACGCGTGTTCCTGTCCCTGCGCCGCGGCGAGGGCGGCCAGCCGGTCGAGCAGCGCGGCGACGGTGGCGCGCCGTTGCGGCTCGGTGAGCCGGTCGGCCAGCAGGATCCGGTTGCGGTAGCCGCTGCGGCTGCCGGCCAGGCAGTACCGGCCGTCCCGGCCCGGGGCGGCCGTGCGGAAGACCGACCCCGGGTCGTAGTAGGGGTTGGGCTCCCGGGCCGTCAGGTAGACCGGCAGCGCTCCGGCCGGCCCGGCGCCGTCGTGGGCCAGCAGGTAGTGGCACCGGCCCGGTGTCTCCTGTTCGACGAGGGTCAGCCACGCGTGGGAGGCGTACAGCCCGCCCCCGGCGGCCACCGTCGCCCAGTCCGCGGCCGGAACTGCCGCGAGCGTGTCGTGCACCCGTACCTGCATCGTGACGAAATCCCCTCGTGAATTGCCGGACCCACCGGCCGACGGTGGTGCAATCGCCCGCGGAATGCGCGCCGGGCCGTCGCGGGACCGAATGTGCACGCGCTTGCACGCCGGACCTTCTGTGACATCATCCGACGGGGCGGAAATCGGACTGACGGTCATTCATCCGCCATGGTTTCCAGAGAGGGCTGAGATGGCAAGGGTTCTCATAGGCAACGACTGGGACGAAAACCTGGGAAAGCACGCCGACGGTGCCATCTGGTGGGTCAACCACTTCGTCTGGTTCGCCCGGAACCACGATGTCCTGGTCCTTCCGGAAGCTCCGGAGGAGGAATTCCTGCAATACGTGACCGCGCACACCGGAGTCGACCGGGAAACGCTCACCGTCGTGGTTCCGCCGAGGGAATCCTCGTCGAGTGCCGGAATGCTCACCGGGGAGCAGATCAGCGATCCGCAGCTGGCCGTCGAGGTGCTGGCCGCACTCGACGGGCGACCGGTGGACGAGGTGTTCGCGATGTGGCCGCACACCTCGGTGGCGGTGCTGGCCGACCGGCTGCGGGCCCGCTCGGCACTGCCCGGGTACGCGTTCGTCGACCAGGGCGGCGGCGCCGTGGTGACCAGCAAGGCGGTCTTCCGCGCGGCGGCCGCGGGCGCGGGGGCTCCCCTGCCGGAGGGCGCGGTGTGCGCGGACCTCCGGGCCGCCGAGGAGGCCGTCACCAGGCTGATCGAGCGGGGCCACAGTGCGATGGTGAAGCTCGAGTACGGCGCCGGCGGCGGGGGCAACGAGGTGCTCAGCCCGGTCGACGGCATGCGGCCGGTCGGCGCGCGGCGGACGGTGCGACTGACCGACCGGGCGGCGGTGCGCCGCCACCTGACGGAGAACTGGTCCTGGCTCACCGACGATGGTGCCCATCTGCTGGTCGTCGAACGGTACTTCAACGACAGTCGCGCCTACTACGCCGAGTTCTCCATCGAGGACGAGGAGGTCGTCTTCGGCGGTATCGGCGAACTGATGCACGCCCCGCGCTACCTGGCCGAGGTGACACCGCCCGAACTCGACGCCGAACTCCAGGCCGCGCTGATCGCCGGTGGACGGAAGGTGTGCGCGCCGCTGCACGCCATGGGCTACCGGGGCCGGCTGAGCGCGGACGCGATCATCACCCCGGACCGCCAGGTGCTCTTCACCGAGTGGAACGGCCGGATCACCAGCTCGACGCATGCCTACGACGTCCTCGGGGAGGTCGTGGTGGGCCCGGGCTACACCAAGGACCGGGTCCTGCTCACCAACGTCTGGCCACGCGGCTGGGCCACCCCGTCCTTCGAGGCGATGCGCGACGCCATCGCCGGTGCGGGGCTGGCCTACGACCCGGCCACCCGGACCGGCGTGATCGTGGTCAGCGGCTACAACCGGGAACGGCACGGCGCGACCTACTGCACGGTGGCGGCGGACCTCGACGACGCCTGGGAGGTCAACGAGAGGCTCGGCGAGCTGTTCATCCCCGCCTGAGAGGAGCGCAGCATGACCCGGAACCAGACCGAACACCCCGGCGACCGACCGCCGGCCGCCGCACCGCCGGGACCGGACGGGACGCTGATCCACCGGTTCCGCGGGACCGTCGCCCGGTTCGGCGACCGGCCCGCCGTGCACGGCCCCTCCGGCAGCCTGACCTACCGCGAGCTGGACGTCGCCTCGGACACCCTGGCCGCCCGGATCCGGTCCACGGCCGGCCCCGGCGACCTGGTCGCGCTCTGGTGCGGCCACGACATCGCGTCGGTCGTCGCCGCCCTGGCGGTGCTCAGGACCGGCGCCGCCTACCTGCCGCTCGACCCGCAGGAACCCGCTGCACGGTCGGGCGCCGCGCTCACCGCCACCGGTCCGGCGCTGATCCTGACCGACGCCGCCCACGCCCGGGCAGCCGAACGCGCCGCCGAGGGACGACCGGTGCTGCGCGTGCCGGCGACCGGGGACGGACCGGCCGACCCGACGACCGGGGCACCGGGCACCGCGGGGGTACCGGGCACCGCGCGGGTACCGGACACCACGGGGGTACCGGACACCACGGGGGTACCGGACACCGCCGGGGCACCGGACACCGCCGGAGCACCCGCCTGCGTCCGGCCGGACGGCACGTCGCGGACCGACCGGGAACTGCTGGCGCAGGCGCTCCGGTTCGCAGGACGCCTGGGCCTCACCCCCGAGGACCGGGTGCCGCTGATCGCCCGGCACGCCCTGGACGACGCGGCCCCGGAGCTGTTCGGCGCCCTGCTCAGCGGCGCGAGCCTGCACGTCGTCAATCCGTACGCGGCCCCGCCGGCGACCCTGCTGGGCGACCTCGCCCGGCAGCGGGCCACCGTCCTGCACTGCACGCCCGACCTGCTGCGGCTGTTCCTCGTCCAGCTGGCGGCCGGCGGGCCCGCGCCGGCGCTCCGCGCCGTGGCGGTCGCCGACGCCGACGCCGACGCCGACGCCGACAGGACCGCGGGCTCCCCCCTCGCCAACAGCGAAACCGCGGACCTGGCACGGCACTTCCCCACGGCCGGACTGTTCGTCGAACCCGCGCCGCGGTACCGGCCCGAGCCCGCCGAGGCGGAAGTGCTGCTGCGCGCCCATCCCACGGTCCGGCACGCGGCCGTGTCGGCCGACCCGGCGGCGCCGCCCGGCGGCCGCCTGACCGGGTACGCCACCTCGCGCGGCCTGCAGGCCGCCGTGCCGGAGGAGTTGCTGCGGTACCTGCGCGAGGCACTGCCCGACTACGCGGTACCGCACCGGATCGTGGTGCTGCCGCGGCTGCCGCTGGATCCGGCCGGCCGGCTCGACCGCTCCCGGCTGCCCGCACCACCGGCGGCGGAGCCGGCGGACGACGTGCCGCGCACCGCGCAGGAGCGCCGGGTCGCCGCGCTCTGGTGCGAGGTGCTCGGCCGTGACACCGCCGCGCTCCCGGACCAGTTCTTCGCCCACGGCGGCGACTCGGCCCGCGTCATGCAGCTGCTGCAGCGGGTCAGGGCCGAGTACGGCGTGGCCCTCTCCGTGCCGGCGTTCCTCGCCGCGCCCACCCTGAGGACCCTGACCCGGCTGCTCGCGGCCCCGCGCCCCGCCAAGGCCACCGACTCCACCACCACCGGGCCCGGATCCGCCCGGGTGTCCGGACAACCACCGCAGAAGGAGGCAGGCCCATGCGCCTGAACAGCTACGACGGTTGGTCTCCGCTCCAGGAGGTCATCGTCGGGTCCGCCGAGAACTACACGACGCACGAGGCAGAACTCTCCTTCAAGCTGTTCTTCTACGACCAGCTCTCCGAACAGAAGTCCTTCTACGACCGGCAGTACTACCCGGTGATCTCCCCGCCCGGCGCCGGCGGGCGCCCGGAGGCGGGCGTGCAGTCGCCCATCAAGAGGCGGTACGTGGAGGAGCTGAACGAGGACGTCGAGGGCATCGCGCAGACCCTGGAGTCCCTCTCGGTCACGGTGCACCGGCCGATGCCGCTGGCCGAGGTCTCCCAGGTGGAGACCCTGGCCTGGCCGGCCGCGGTGCTGCCGCCGCTGAACATCAGGGACAACACCCTGATCCTCGGCGACGAGATCATCGAGACCCCGCCGCAGGTCCGGTCGCGGTACTTCGAGACGCAGCTGCTGAAGAAGGTGTTCCAGGGCTACTTCGAGCAGGGCGCCCGGTGGACGGTGATGCCCCGGCCGATCATGACGGACGCCTCCTTCGACCCGTCCTACGCCGAACGCTCGCCCGGCGGACCGGCCGAGTTCATCAAGCAGCCCTCGGCCTCGCCGTACGACACGGGATTCGAGATGATGATCGACGGCGCCCAGTGCCTGCGCCTGGGCAGGGACCTGATGATCAACGTCTCGACGAAGAACCACGCCCTGGGCGTGGACTGGCTCGAACGCCACCTGGAGGGCCGGTTCCGTATCCACCGTGTCTCGATGACGGACAACCACATCGACAGCATGGTGCTGGCCCTGCGCCCCGGCCTCCTCCTGGTGCGCACGCCGCGGGTCGCCGAGATGCTGCCCGAGCCGCTGCGCAAGTGGGACATGATCTTCGCGCCCGAGCCGGAGGTCAACGCCTTCCCGTCCTACGACGACGACGACCTGGTGCTCACCAGCCCGTACATCGACCTCAACGTCCTCTCGGTCGACCCGGAGACGGTCCTGGTGAACGAGGCGTGCCCGGAGCTGATGCGGACCCTGGAGCGGCACGGCTTCACCGCCGTCCCGGTCCGCCACCGGCACCGCCGGCTGTTCGGCGGCGGGCTGCACTGCTTCACCCTGGACACCGTCCGCCGTGGCTCGGTGCTGGAGGACTACCTCGGCTGAGCCGTGGAAAGCCGTTCAGGGGCGGTCCCGTGGCGGGACCGCCCCTGAACGTCCGCGCCCGACGAACCCGGGCAGCCCGGACCCGGGGCCCGTCTTCGGCCCCCGCCCGCGGACGGCGGGGGCGTGGAGACGGACCCTAGGAGTCCCGGCGCATGGCGTCGCGCGGCACCAGGCAGTCGAACGGCGGCTGTTCGCGCGGGATGTGCGGGACCCGTTCCAGCCCCAGCCGGATCCGGAGCCAGGCCCACAGGTCCAGGTGCGGCTTGCGGCTGCGGTG
The DNA here is from genome assembly GCF_042735125.1 of Kitasatospora sp. NPDC059599. Lineage (NCBI taxonomy): Bacteria > Bacillati > Actinomycetota > Actinomycetes > Kitasatosporales > Streptomycetaceae > Kitasatospora > Kitasatospora sp. NPDC059599. The sequence goes on from NZ_JBHWCL010000003.1 coordinate 106,832, forward strand.
GCGGAAGGTCTCCCCCGTGTCCTCCTGCGGGACGGTCCGCAGCACGGTGCCGCCGGCCTCGAAGACGGTGAGGATCTCCGTCAGGCGGTCGATCGCCAGGTGCACCGAACGGTCGTAGAGGTGTTCGTCGTTGTCCTGCGGCAGGACCTCCGGCCGGACCACCTCGACCAGTTCGCCGCCGTCCAGCCGGGAGGTGACCAGGTGCAGGCTGGCACCGATGCGGTGGTAGTCCTTGCGCAGGAAGGCGAAGAAGACGCAGTGGTTGCCCTTGTACTGGGGGAGGTACCCCCCGTGGATGTTGATCATCAGACCGCCGGCCTCGATGACCGGGCGCCTGAGGTAGGTCGTCCCGCAGACGACCGTCACGTCCGGCGCCAGCCCTGCGAGGAAGTCCACGGCCTCCGGGGAGTTGATCCAGTCGACCCGCAGGACCCGCTCCGGTGCGGGACCCACCGGGGGCGTCAGCGCGGCGAAGTACCGGCGCCGGTACGCCGACCGGCCGGTCCACCGCTGGCGGCGGACCTGGTACGCCCGGGCGACCGCGTCCGTCCGGGCACGCCGCGCCCAGAGCCGGCGCTGCTGCTCGGCGCCCGGTTCGACGACGACCCCGACCAGGTCCAGGTCCCGCGCGACCCGGGCTACCAGGTAGCGGTGGTGCGGGTCGTCCGAGCACAGGACGGCCACCCGCAGCCGGTCGCCGGGGGCAACCGGGGTGCCCGGGGTGTCCCCGGAATCCCCGGCATCCCCGGCGTCTCCGGTGCGATGCCACTCGTTGCCGTTGCGCCGCTCCAGCCTCATCGCAGCCCCCGGCCACCGGGCAGGACGGCGGGCGTCAGCAACGGCTCCGCGGCCGGGCGGTACCGGGCGGGCCGGAGGAAGCGGTCCAGGCGCTGCGGGTGGTACAGCTCGTGCATCGGGTGCGGGCGTCCCTTCAGGGCGGCGACGACGGCCTGTGCCACGCTCGGCGCCTGGGCGAAGCCGCCCGTGTTGTGGCCACCGGTGATGACACCGACCCCGCCGGCGGTGGTGGGCATCGTCTCGAAGATGCCGAGGTTGGCGGAGGTCCAGGGGCGCACGCAGACCCGACGGCTGCGGCGCAGCGAACCGTCCTCGCGGGCCAGGGCGTACGCCTTCGGGAAGAACTGCCGACAGGTGTCCTCGACCGCGGCGAACATCGTCTCCAGCGCGGCGGGATCGACGTCGGCGGGGTCCTCGCCGGTGTGGCCGTAACCGGATCCCACGACCAGGAGCGGGCGGCCGTGCGCGTCGGTCGCCCGGGTGACGTTCGCGTCCTCGGCCGGGTGTCCGCGCCGGGCGATCTTCAACGACCGGCGCAACTCCGGCTCCAGATCGGGCAGTTCCATCCAGACCCCGAGCACACCGTGGATCCGGCCGGCAGACCGGGTGCCGGCCAGCAGCTCCCGGCCGTAGGCCCCCGGGGAGATGACGAAGCCGTCGGCCGTCAACGACCCGTCGGGCAGGCGCAGGCCGTGCAGCCGTCCGTCGGCGGCGCGTTCCAGCCCTTCGACCGGGGTGGACCAGCGGAACACCGCCCCGGCCCGCTCCAGCCAGGAGATCAACCGGGCCATGAAGGAGTGCACGTTGACCGTGAACCCGGGCACCTCCAGGCCGCCCACCAGCTCGTCGGTCGCACCGTCGAGGCCGGGGTGGCGCCGGCGGAGCGCCTCCGGGCCGAGGACACGACGCACCGCGCCGAGCGTCACGTGGCGCCGCGTCGACTGCTCCAGCTGTGCCTCGTCCGTGTAGAGCCGGAGAATGCCCGGCGAGTACCCCACGTCCCGGAAGAGCCCGGGGCATTCGTGCCGGAGCGAATGCCAGAGCGTGTGGCTCTCCCGGTTGAACGAGATGATGTCGTCGTGGTAGATCTGGGCCAACCAGCCCGGAACGCTTTCGAATTCCGATATCCAGTGCTCTTCCGCGGCCGTGAACGGCCTCGCCTTCACGTTCCAGCCGCGGGCGTCCAGGGAGCGGCGGAACACCCCGTTGACGAGCGGCCGGTCGGCGGCGCTCCTGGCGTGGTAGTCGTCGGCCTCGGTCAGGGTGAACATCCGGGCGTCGCCGCCGGACCGGCTGCAGCCGTACGCCGACCAGTGCAGCGCCCTCCGCGGGTCGGGCCGCGCGTCGAGGATCCGGAGCCGGTGGCCGGCGCGGACCAGCTGCCAGGCGGTCAGCAGATTGACGACCCCGGCCCCGACCAGGACGACGTCCCGGACGGGGGATTCCGGCAGCGCCGTCTGCCCGCCGTCCGGGCGGCCGTGCTGCTCGGCGTGCCGGAGCACGGTCAGGAACGCCTGGGCCGGTGAGCCGGTGACCTCGACGAGCGGTGACGGGGCGGCCGCCGGCCCGACCGGGAGCGCGGTCGCCTCGAACGCCCGCACCGTCACCGGGTTCCGGCCGGAGGGGGTGTCCTCCCCGTCCGGGCCCGTGCCGTCGTCGGCCACGACGACCGCACGCCGGGCGTCGGTGACGGGCCCCGGGCGGTCCCGCGGGTGTGTCCCGTCCTCGACCAGGTCGCGCACCTCGCGGTCGACCGGGCCGGTTACGAATATCGGCATGGTGATTCCCTACGATCGTTCGTTCTGAGGTGGGGCCGGTCCGGGGGTCAGCCGAGCCGCTCGACGGCCAGCGACGACCAGGAGCTGGGGCCGTCGCCGAAGGCCAGGACGTGCGCTCCGGGCCGGATCTCACCGCGGTCGGCGCAGTGGGCCAGGGACACCAGGCTGTCCGCGGAGAAGCAGTGCCCGAACTCGGCCACCGGGCCGGCCAGCAGGCGGTCGAGCGGCACGCCCATGGCCGAGCAGAGGAACTGCTGCGCGACGGTGCGGTAGTTGGGGAAGAGGAGGTGGTCGAAGTCCTCCACCGCGCGTCCGGTCCGCCGCGCGATCTCCTCCGTGCCCGCCACGGCCAGTGCGACGGTGGCCAGGATCCGGTCGCCGGCGGCGCCCCCGGCGCCGGCCACGGCGCCGGTGACCGTGGAGACGCCGTGCACCGCGAACCGCACGCCGTCCGGCCCCGGATCCTCGACGGTGACCAGGCAGGCGGCCGCACCGTCGCTGACCACGGAGAGCGTGTCGGCCTGGCTGCGGTCGCCGTCCAGCACCCGGTCGGCCAGCAGGAGGAGCACCCGGTGGTGCTCCCCGGAAGCGAGCGCCTGGGCGGCGAGGTGCAGCGCCGGGCCGAGGTTGCCGCAGTCGTGCCCGGAGACCCGCAGGTACCGGATGGCGGGCAGACCGAGCTCGCACACCAGCCGGGACAGCGAGTCGCTGCTCCCGTGGTCGTTCTCCGTCACGTAGACCAGCAGGTCGGGCGGTTCGGCGGCGGCCTCGACGGTGTGGGCGGCGGCCGCCGCGGCGAGCCGCCAGATGTCCCGGTCGTCGGCCCGGTACCAGGACAGGCCGCTCGCCGGGTCGAGCAGTTCGGGGTCCAGCCGGCCGGACAGTTCGGCGATCGGGCGGCGTTCACCGTGCACGTAGGCGATGGCGGAGAGGTGGAGGGCGGTCATCGGCCGCCGCCGGAGGTCACGTCCACGAGACCACGGTGCGGTCGTCGATGAACCCCATCAGGAAGGACAGGTTGGTCCGGTTCCCCTTGCTGGTGTCCACCGCGTGCACGAAGGCGCCGTTGAAGACGTACACGTCGCCGCGTTCGACGTCGATGCGCAGCTCGTCGAACCCGGTGAGGGTGTCGGCCGGGTAGGAGAACCCGGTGTGCTCGATGCCCAGGCGGCGCCGGCTCTCGTCGTCCGGGCGGATGTTCCAGATCACCAGCCGTCCGCCCTCCTCGTGCTCGACGCACATGTTGACCGCGCAGACCTCGTAGTCGCGCACGCCCTGGATCTCGAACCCGGCCTGCCGCGGATCGGCGCACTGCGCCTCGTCCTCGTGGGGTTCGAGGGCGAAACTTCCCTCCTTGTCCCAGGCCCGGATCAGCGCCGGGCAGGCCTCCGCGCCCCGGTGCTCGGCGATCCGCAGCACGGCGCCGTGCCGGGCGAGTTCCGCCGACAGTCCCGAACGGAAGCTCTGCCAGGGCGAGTCGGGCACGTCGAGCACCTCGCGGACGTGCGCCGCGACCTCGCCGGTCTCGACGAGGTAGGTCTCGGTCGACTTGTTCCAGTGGTAGGAGCCGATGTAGTGCGAGGGCTCCCCCTCGCGGTGCCGGCGCGCCGGGCTGGACCAGAACCGGGCGACCGATTCCTTCTGCGCCCCGTCCGGTATCACGTTGCGGAAGATCACGCCGAGCCGCTGTCCGCGCAACACCTCCAGGACCGGCCCGGGGTCGAACTCGGTCCGTTCCTCCAAGCGGAAGAACTCCGGATCCGCCTGGAAACCGGCGACTTGACGCGGTGCTGGACTCACGAGGGAACCGCCTTCCCGTTGGCGTGGCTGGAGCGTTCGGCAGCGCCGAGGTGCTCGGCAGGGTCGCAGTGTGCGGGGCGTTCGCAGTGGCCGGGGTGTTCGCAGTGGCCGGGGTGTTCGGCACGACCGGGGTGTTCGGCACGGCCCGGGTGTTCGGTACGGCCGGAGCGGCTCGGTGCGGGCGCGGTGGGCGCGCCGGTGCCGGTCAGCACGGGAGCCCCCTCACGCGCTCGGCCCCCGCCGGACGGCGAAGGTGTCGCCCACGACGTAGCCGTCCAGGCCGTGCTCCTCGCCGTACCGGATCAGGTCGCTGGTCCGGTTGATGAATCCGCGACCGGAGAAGTTGAGCGAGGTGTTGCACAGCACGCTGAATCCGGTCAGGTCGCGGAAGGCGCCGAGCAGTCGGGCCATCTCCGGGTTCTGTTCCGGGGTCACCGTCTGGGCTCGCGCGGTCCCGTCGACGTGGGTGACGGCCCGCAGTTCCTCGGACCGCACCTGGCTGAAGTAGAGCATGTACGGGTCGGGGATCGAGCCGCTGAACCAGCGGTCGGCGTCCTCCTCCAGGCAGATCGGGGCGATCGGCCGGTACCCCTCGCGCTGCTTGATCCGGTTGAGCCGGGTCGTCGTGTCGGTGCTGAAGGGCGCGGCCAGGACGGACCGGTTTCCGAGCGCGCGCGGCCCCATCTCCCAGCGGCCCTGCGCCCAGGCGATCACCCGGCCGTCGGCCAGGAAGCGGGCCACCTCGGCGAAGTCCAGCGGCCGCACGTCGTACGCGGCCGGGTCGAAGGCCGCGTCCTCCACGAAGGCGTCCCCGGCGTAGACGTCCCAGGAGACCGCGGCCGAGCCGGTGTAGTGGAGCTGCGCGTCGATCGCGGTGCCGAGCGCGGAGCCGCTGTCGTTCGGACAGGGCGGCACGAACACCTCGGGGAAGAGACCGCATTCGCGCCAGCGGCGGTTCCACTCGCAGTTGAGCGCGCACCCTCCGGATATCAGCAGCGGGTAGCCCTCGGTGAGTTCCTTCGCGGCGTACTCGTGGAACCGGTCGAAGATCGCGTCCGAGAGTTTGGCCGCCAGGTTCCTGTACTCCTGGGACTCCACGCCGATGTTGTGGAACGGCGTCCAGGTCATGTCGCCCTTGGCCAGGTTCAGGATGATCTGGTCCTGGTCCAGGATGAAGTCGATCAGTTCCTGCTCGGCCCGGGTCGTGCCACCCGGCTGCGCGAAGCCCGTCAGGGCCATCTGCTTCCCGGCGTCCTGGAGGCGGAGCAGTCCCTTGTTCGCCGGGAAGCGCGGATCGGCGAGGGCGAACAGGTAGGCGTACTTGTTCCCGGGGTCGGCCAGCACGTGGCGCAGGTGGGTGACCTCGCCGCGCTCGTCGACCAGGTAGAAGGAGCCGATGTTCCCCTCCCAGACCAGGCAGTAGCAGGGCCGGCCGGGCCGGAAGGAGGAGAGGCCGAGCGCGGTCATGATGTGGGACCGCTCGTGCGTCGACGAGAAGACCCGGACCTCCTGGCCGAAGAACGTCCCGGCCTGGTCCGAGACCGAGCCCGGGCCCACCCCGAAGTAGCCCGTCCTGGAGGGTGGTTCGACGGAGAACGCACCCTTGACCCAGCCTCCGACCGCCAGCGCGTCGGGGATCCGGCCGAGCCGTTCCGCGGCGAGCAGCAGCACCTCGGCGGTCAGCCGGTCGTAACGCGGGAAGGAGTCCTTCTCCGCTTCCAGGGAGAACAGCAGCCGGCCGTCCTCGATCGCGGCGATCGCACCGTCATGACCTTCTTTGAATCCCAGAATCAGCATCCTGCCCACCTCCGTGCGGTCTGCCTGCTTCGCGTTCGACCAGGGCCGTGCGATCGAGCTTTCCGTTGTGTGTCCGGGGGAACGAGTCCACGATCACGAATCGGGACGGCACCATGAAATCAGGCATTCTTCCGGCCGCATAGGCGCGTAGGTCACGCTCGGACACCCCTTTTCCCATTCGATGACGAATCGTCATGTAGGCCACCAGGAACCGGTCTTCGTGTTTGTCCTGCGCGGCGACGACGGCTGCTTCGCCGATCTCCGGATGCGCCGCCAGGACGGACTCGACCTCGGCGAGATCGACCCGGACGCCGCGGATCTTCACCTGCTCGTCCACCCTGCCGACGAACTCCAGCGCCCCGTCGCCCGACCTGCGCACCAGGTCGCCGGTGCGGTACATCCGGCTGCCCGGCGGCCCGAAGGGGTCGGCGACGAACCGTTCGGCCGTCGGTCCGGGCCGGCCCAGGTAGCCGTGGGCGAGCCCCTCCCCCGCGGCGTACAGCTCGCCGGCCTCCCCGTCGGCGACCGGCCGCAGCCGCTCGTCCAGCACACGGACGTGCTTGCCGGCCAGGCGGTGGCCGATCGGCACCGAGGGCCGGGCGGCGCTGTCGGCGGTGACCCGGTGCGTCGTCACGAAGACCATGCACTCGACCGGCCCGTAGCCGTTGACGAGGCGCAGCTGCGGGTGCTCCCGGAGCACGTGCGCGGCGAGGTCGGGCGAGAGCGCCTCGCCACCGACCAGGAGGTCCCGAAGCTTCGCGAAGGTCTCCGGAGCGGTGTCCGCGATCACGTGGAACAGGACGGTCGGCAGGTTCATCGTGGTGATGCCGTGGGTCGCGACGAGCTGCGCCATCCGGAGCGGATCGGGGCTGCCCGGATGGATCACGCAGGCGCCGCCGGTGAGCAGCGGCCCCCAGAGCTCCAGAGCGAACGCGTCCCAGGAGACCGGCGCGCACTGCAGCCAGACGGTCTCCGGGCCGAACCGGGTGTACCGCTGCCCGAGGACGGTGCCGACGATCGCGCGGTGCGGGGCGGACACCGCCTTGGGCCGGCCGGTCGAGCCGGACGTGAAGATCACGCAGGCGGCGTCCTCCGGTCCGGCGCGGACGGCGCCGCGGGGCAGCGCCGGGCCGGGGCCGGTCAGCGGGACGAAGCCCGCCGGGGTGCCGAGGCGGCCCGCGTCCGCCGCCGTGCGGGCGACGACCACGGCGGGCGCCGCGTCCTCGGCCATGGCACGCAGCCGCTCCACCGGGAAGGCCCGGTCCAGCATCAGGTAGCCGGCGCCGGCCTTCAGTGCGGCCAGGATCGCCACGACCATCCCGGCGCCTCGGTCCAGGTGGACGCCGACCAGCGCACCGCGCCGTACGCCGGCGTCCGCCAGCCGTCGGGCCAGCCGGTCCGCCCGTGCGTCCAGCTCGCCGTAGCTGAGCCGCTCCTCCGCACACGCCACCGCCAGGGCGCCGGGCGCGGCGGCGGCCCGTTCCTCGAAGACCTCGTGCAGGCACCGCGCGGCCGCCGCCCGGGTCCGCCGGTACGGCGCGCCGGCGGCGGGTCCGGTGTCGGGCGGGGTGTCGGGTCCGGTCCGGGGTCCGGTGTCGGACGAGGTGTCGGGTCCGGTGTCGGGCGGGGTGTCGGGTCCGGTGTCGACGCCCACCGCTACGCGTCCCGGCCGGTGCTGCCCGGGGCTGCGGACCGGCGGGAGATCGGCGGCAGCGGGTCCGTGCGGTCCGAGTCGCCGAGCCGACGGGCGACCCCGGTCACCGTGGGTTCGTCGAAGAACTCCCGGACGCCGAACCTGACTCCCAGGACCGAACGGATCCGGCTGACCAGCCGGGTGGCCGCCAGGGAGTGCCCGCCGAGCAGGAAGAAGTCGTCGTCGACCGCGACCGTCGTCCGCTTGAGCACCTCGGCGAACAGCCCGCACAGGGTCTCCTCCAGCGGCGTCCGGGCCCGGTCCGCCGTCCGGGCGGGCTCCCGCGACCGTGGGACGGCCGCCCGTTCGAGTCCGCTCGGCCGGTGCACGGCTCGGGCCCGGTCGAGCGGGAAGCGCAGGTCGGCCCGGCCGATCGGCGCATCGGGGTCCGCGGCCACGGCTTCCAGCAGCAGCACCAGGCCGTGGGCCAGCCGCTGCGCGGTCGCCCGGTCGAAGAGGTCCACCGCGAAGGCCAGGGTGCCGTCGATGCCGTCCGGGCCGCCGGTCGCGGTGCGGGTCGGGTTCAGGTCGAAGACGAGGTCCAGCGTCCCGCTGTCCGTGTCGATGCTCTCGTGGCGGGAGCGCACGTCCTTCAGCCGCAGCGTGTTCTCCACGCCGTCGCCGAACGCGATCGAGACCTGGTGGAGCGGGTGGCGGTCGACCGACCGTTGCGGGTTGAGCGCGTGCACCAGCTTCTCGAAGGGCAGTTCCTGCCGTTCGAACGCGGCGAGGTCGGTGTCCCGGACCCGGCGCAGCAGTGCGCGGAAGCTCGGGTCGCCGGAGGTGTCGGCGCGCAGCACCACGGTGTTCACGAAGAAGCCGACCAGGTCGTTCAGCGCGTCGTCACCGCGGTCGGCGACCTGGGTGCCCACCGGGATGTCCGGGCCGGCTCCCAGCCGGGTCAGCAGTGCGGCGACGGCGGCGTGCAGCACCATGAACAGGGTCGCCTCGCCCTCCCGCGCGGTCTCCTGGAGGCGACCGTGCAGTCCGGCCTCGATCCGGAACGGGACGGTGCCGAGCACCCGGCTGGGCACCGGCGGCCGCGGGCGGTCCACCGGGAGCTCCAACTCCTCCGGCAGTCCGGCCAGTTCACCGCACCAGTGGGTCAGCAGTCCGGCCAGGGCGCTCTGTGGGTCGTCCTCGTCGCCGAGCGCCGCGCGCTGCCACACCGCGTAGTCCCGGTACTGGACCGGGAGCGGGGACCACTGCGGCTCGTCACCGGCCAGCCGGGCCTCGTAGGCCCGGGCCAGGTCCCCCCAGAACGGTCCGGCCGACCAGGCGTCCCACACGATGTGGTGGAACACCAGCAGCAGCACGTGCTCCTGCGGTCCCACGGCGAACAGCCACGCGCGCAGCGGCCGGTCCGCCGTCAGGTCGAAGCCCCGGCCGGCGGCTTCGGCCACCCGCGCCCGCACGTCCGGCTCGCTCGATTCCGTCACCACCAGGGCCGGGCGGCCCTCCACCGCGGGCAGCACCCGCTGGGACGGGTCGCCGTCGACCAGCGGGAACACCGTGCGCAGGATCTCGTGCCGAACCACCACGTCCCCGAGCGCCGCCTCCAACGCCCCGGCGTCCAGCGGACCGGACAACCGGAACGCCTCCGCCGAGTTGTGGGCGGCCGAGAAGCCCTCGACCTGGTTCAGGAACCAGAACCGCTCCTGTCCGAACGACAGCGGCACCGCAGCCATTTCCCCTCCTTCTGCTGCCGGGTCGAGGCAGCCCGCAGCCGACATCAGGCGGTCGGGGCCACCGACGGCTTCCCGACCGGGCCCGTCGGCCGCAGGTCCTGCCAGTTCCTCTCGATGAATGCGAGGCATTCCGCGCGGCTCGCCTTCTGCCGGGCGATCCGCCAGCCCGTGGGCGCGTCGCGGAACTCGGGCCAGAGCGAATGCTGCCCCACCTCGTTGACCAGGACCACGAAGGAGGCCTCAGGGTCGTCGAACGGGTTCAATTCTCCACCTTTCCGCGTGCCGCGTTCCCCGTCGGTCTCGCCTCGGGGCCGCCCCGGCATCTCGACCACTACATCCGACCGGACCGGGCGTGCACAAGCATTTCCCGACGCCTCGGACGACACCGTTCAACCGTGACGCTCTGTCAGTTGCACGGCGCCGCAAGGCCTTTCCGGATTTCCGTCGAATCGCCGACCCGAATCGCCGGCCCGGATTGCCGGACCGAATTCCCGGGCACCGCCCGGTCGCCGGCCGTCCGGGCGCCTGCCGGCCACCCCGGTCGTCCCACCACCCGGTCATGCCGGCGGCGGGACGGCGACCGGCCGGACGGCGACCGGCCGCGTGGCGCTGTGGACCGAGCCGCCGGCCACCACGACGGCCCGAACGGCGTGCTCGGGGTGCGCGAAGGCGTCCTCCGCCACCTCGACCTCGGCCCGGACCCTGAGCGGGCTTCCGGGCACCAGCCGGAGCCGCTGCGGCTCCGGCACCGCCAGACCGTGGGCGGCTCCCCTGGCGACCTGGACCAGCACCGCCGCCGGGAGACCCTCCCCCGCCCCGTCGACTGCCGTGACCGTGACCTCGACCGTCACCGTCCCCGGACTCCGCCAGACCGGCGGGCAGTCGATGCTGATGTCGCGGACCGGCGAACCGGTGGGGAGGTCGAGCACCGGGCCGCAGGTGTGGCAGGCCAGGACCGCGCGCTCCAGCCCGGGGTGGGCCGGGTGCCGACCCGTCACGGTGGCCGTCGGCCCCCCGCAGTACGGGCAGCGCGCGGTGCCGGGAACGGCCGTCGTCTCCAGGAAGTCCTCCCAGACCTCGTTCAGGGAGGACTCGCTGACCTGTCCGAAGTCGTACAGGTCGAGCGCGACGCCGTACTCCGCCTCGGCCACCCGCTCCAGCAGCCGCTCCACCGGGTCGGCGTCGGCGTCGGCGTCGGTCGCCACGACCGACGGGTCCCCCTTGAGCACGGCCACCGCCGTGCTGACCCGGGCGTCGAGCTCCGGCAGGCCGTCGGCCGGCAGCAGCCCGGCCAGCGGAAGCTCGCGCAGGGCCCGGATCGCCCGGCCCGCCTGCCGCAGCCGGGCCCTGGTCCGGTCGTCCGGGGTCGCGGCGGCCGGGTCGCCCGGGGGCGGGTCGGTCTCGCCGACCAGCGCGACGAGGTCCTCCAGCCGGACCGGACCGGCCCCGGGGACGGGCACCACCCACGGCAGGCCGAGCACCAGGTGGTGCGGCACCTCCCGGCCGGCGGCCCGCCGGTTCAGCAGGACGCCGAGCCGGCCCACGTCGGCCCCGGCCGCCGCGGCCCGGTGGGCGAGGCGGTTGAGGCCGACGTCCGGAACCATCCGGTGCACGGCCCCGATGAAGGCCGCCGCGGTGCCGTGCGCGAACGCGTTGGTCAGCTGGTAGTCGGCGGCCACCAGGCCGTGGCCGGGCCGCCAGGACATACAGCTGTTGGCGAGGACGACGTCGGCCCGGACCTCCCGGGCCAGGACGACCCCGGCCGCGTCCACCCCCGGGCGGAAGCACTGCCCGGTGAAGGCACAGCTCGGCGCACCGGCGGGCGCCGGGGCCCGCCCGGCCGTGCGGTCGCCGACGGCGCCGCAGACCACGGTGTCGGAGAGGACCAGGCCGTGCTCGCGTCCGGCGACGGCGAAGGAGACCAGTCCGTGCCGCCGCCCGGTCAGCAGCGGTGCCACCACCTCGGCGCGTGCGTCGGCACCCGTCACCCAGTGCACACCGGGCGTGTCGTCCCGCTGCCGACCGCCCCACGGGGCGACGCAGAGCTGCGGGTGGTCCGGTGCTGTCCGCAGGCCGCTGCCGAGCCCCTTCGCGATCAGTCGGCTCAGCTCGCCCAGGTCCCGGCCGAGCACCACGCCGAGCGCAGCCTCGCCCCGGCCGGCGCGGCGGAGCTCCGCCGTCGCGTCGAGGATGTCGAGCACCGGCCCGAGCGACAGTTCGGCCGCGAGCGCGACCAGCACGACGTGGTCCACGCCGCCGCGCCCGGGGGTGGCCGCCCCGCCGGGCGCGCCGGTGGTGAACGTCCCTCCGACGCGTTCCGCGAGCGCCGCTGCCACCGGGGCGGCGGCCGAGCCGGGCGGTGCGAGCACCAGCACCCCGCCGGCCGGACCGGGCGGTGCCGGATCGTCCGACGGCCGGGCGGGATCGGTGAGTTCGGTGAGTGCGGCGGTCCGGTCGTCCGCCGCCCCGTACACCGGGATCCGCGCCCGGTCCCGCAGCGCGTCGAGGTAGGAGGCGAGGTCGGGGTGGGCCGAGAACGGCGGGCCGGCGGTCATGGTGCCACCGCCGCCGTGTCGACGGTCAACCCGCCGGGCCGCCCGACCCGGGAGGCGATCCGCCGCACCGCCAGGTGGTCGGCGGCGACCCGGGCCGGGTCGGGGTCGGCGAGCACCGCCACGCCGAGTTTGTGCGCGTCCATCAGGTCCAGGGTCTCCGGCACCTCGTCGCCGTCCTTGACGTTGACCTTGAGGTGGCAGCAGCTGGGCAGCTCGGTGATGGCGTTCAGGCCGTCGATCCCGCTGATCGGCCCGGCCGAGCGGACCGAGAAGAAGACCACCAGGACGGTCATCTCCAGGGAGTAGTCGAGGCGGACGGCGCCGTCCCCGGCCAGGTGGCGCACGGCACGCTCGATCAGGTTGTCACCGGTGGCCAGCTGGCAGGCCCACGGCTGCGCGCCGCCCGGCGGCCGGGCGTTGACCTCCATCAGCAGCGGCCCGCGGTCGGTGACCATGACCTCGGTGTGCGCGACGCCGAACCGTACACCGAGGGCGTCCAGCACCTGCCGGGTGTACCGCAGGAGTTGGTCGTGGCCCGGCGCGTCGTGGGGCACGAACTCCATGCTCTCGTAGATCGCCATCCGGCCGTCGGCCGAGTGCTTTCGGTACCGGACGATGTCGGTCACGGTGTGCACGCCGTCGTGGCTGAAGGTGTCGACGGCGTACTCGACGCCGGTGACGTACTCCTGGAGGACCACGTCGGTCAGCCGGATGCCGTGCCGGCTCACCGAGCCGGCCAGGCCGGTGACGGCCTCGCGCCAGCCCGCCCCTCCCGGGTGCCTGGTCACGCCGTCGGTGCCGGACGCGTTCGCGGGCTTGACCACGAGGTCCCGCCCCTCCAGCCCGCGGTCGCGCAGCCAGTCGGCGGCCTCCCGCGGGTCGCGGACGCAGAGCGTCTCGACGACGGGCAGCCCGGCGGCAGCCACGGCGGCGTACATCTCGCCCTTGTGCCAGCGGGCGGCGGCGAGTTCGGGCCGGTTGGCGCGGTCCGGGGTGAGTTCGGCGGCGAGCCGGTCGGCGAGCCGTACGCCGTGCTGCTCGCCCGGGAGGATCGCGACGGGTGCCAGCTCGCGCAGCCGGTCCAGTACCGGGTCGAGCAGTTCGGGGGTGATCGGTGCGGCGTCGTCGGCGCCGTACTCCAGGTGGTGGTCGAAGTCCTCGGCCCGGAACGAGGCGGCCAGCGGGGCGGCCGAGCGCAGGGTGACCCCGCAGGGCGAGAAGCCGGCCCGGCGCAGCGCGGGCGCGTACATGTTTCCCGAGGAGTAGGGCTCGACGATGACGACGACGGGCCGGCTCACTTCGCGCCCCGGGCTGCCGTGCGGTCGATCCGGGCCGCCAGCAGCTCGACCGTCGGACATTCGAAGATGTCGCCGATCAGGACCCGCTTGCCCAGCGCGGTGCGGACCTTGGAGATGACCCGGGTGGCCAGCAGGGAGTGGCCACCGAGGTCGAAGAAGTCGTCGGTGACCTCGATCTGCGGAATCGCCAGGACCTCCTGCCAGATGCCGAGCAGCGCGGCGGCCGTCCCGGACGGCCCGGCCGTTCCGACGGGCGGCTCCGACCCTGCGCCCGTCGGTCCCGTCGGTCCCGCCGCTTCCGCGGTCGCCGGGGTCTGCTCGGGCTTCGCGGTCTGATCGGGCTGGGCGGCCTGCTCGGGCACCGTCAGGGCGGCCCGGTCCAGCTTCCCGGTCGGGGTGAGCGGAAGCGCGGACCGCAGGACGAAGCGGGCGGGCACCATGTGCGCGGGCAGGAGCCGGGCCGCGTGCGCCCGCAGCTCCTGCGGGGTGGGGGTGCGGGCCGGGTCCCGGGCGACGACGTGCCCGACCAGGCTGCGGCCGGTGCCGTCCTCGCGCACGGTGACCGCGACCTCTCCGACCAGCGGGTGCTCCAGCAGCCGCGCCTCGACCTCGCCAGGCTCGACCCGGTGCCCGCGGATCTTCACCTGGTGGTCGGCCCGGCCCAGGAACTCCAGCGAGCCGTCCGGCCGGTGACGGGCCAGGTCGCCGGTCCGGTACATCCGGCTGCCGGGTTCCGGACCGAACGGGTCGGCGACGAAGCGTTCGGCGGTCAACGCGGGCCGGCCGGCGTAGCCGCGGGCGACGATCGGCCCGCCGACGTACAGCTCCCCGATCACGCCGGTCGGGGTCGGCTGGAGCGCCTCGTCGAGCAGGTACACCGAGGCGTCCGTGATGGGGCGTCCGATCGACGGCAGCTGCGGCCAGTCGGCCGGGTTCCCGCGCAGCCAGTGCGTGGTGGCCACGCTGGTCTCCGAGGGGCCGTAGCCGTTGCGCAGCACGCAGCCGGGCATCTGCTCCAGCCACCGCACCAGGTCGGGGGCCATCACCAGTTGCTCGCCGCCGGTGACGACGGTGCGCAGCCGGGTGGCCCGGCGCCCGTCCGGGCGGGCCGCCCAGTGCGCGATGTTGAGCAGGCCGGAGTAGGGCGCCTCCAGGTGTTCGATCGCCTCGTGCTCCAGCAGGTCGAGCAGTGCCTCGGGGTCGCGCCGGACGGCCTCGTCGGGCAGGAGGACGAGCCGGGCGCCGGCGTGCCAGGCACCGAAGATCTCGCAGAACGACGCGTCGAAGCTGAGGGCGCTGAACTGCAGGACGTGCGCCCCGGGTTCGATCGCGGTCGCGGTGACGTACCAGTCGAGGATCCGGACCAGCGCACGGTGCGGCATGGCCACGCCCTTGGGGCGGCCGGTGGAGCCCGAGGTGTGCATCAGGTAGGCGAGGTCCTCGCCGTGCACGGCGGGGTCGGGATTGCCGGCCGGGCGGCCGGCGAGGTCGCACGCGGCCAGGTCGTGGACCTCCCGGCCGGCGGCCGGCGCCGTCAGCGCGGCAGTGTGCGGGGCTTCGGTGAGCACCAGCCGGGGAGCGCATTCGGCCAGGGCCTCGGCGGTGCGGGCGGGCGGCGCGGCGACGTCCAGCGGCACGTAGTAGCCGCCCGCCTTGAGCACGGCCAGCATGCCGGTGAGCATCGTGACGGTGGAGCCGCCGTAGAGCGCCACCGCGACCTCCGGCCCGACCTGCCGCTCGCGCAGCCAGTGGGCCAACCGGTTGGCCCGGGCGTTCAGTTCGGCGTAGCTGAGCGAGCGCCCGGCCTGCACCAGTGCGACGGCCTCGGGCGTCCGCTCCGCCCAGGCCTCCACCAGCCGGTGCACCAGGGCGGCGGTGGGTGCCGAGGAACCCGTGCGGCACCACGCTCCGAGCAGCAGGTCCAGTTCGGCGCGCGGCAGCACCGGTGTCCGCCCGACCGGGGTGTCCGGATCGGCGACGACACCGGCCAGCAGGGTGTGCCAGCGCGCCGTCCAGCGCTCGGCCTCCGCCGGGTGGTGGCCGATCCGGGTGCGCGGGCCGTCCGGTGCCCGCTGGACGGTCAGTGCGGGCGGCCGGCCCGGGTCGACGGCCGTCCCGAGGCCGGGGCGCAGCTCGATCCGCAGGTCTGCGGCCGGGTCGACGGGCCCGAGCGGGGCCTGCTCGCGCAGCCGTGCCAGCAGCCCGGCGAAGGACGGATCACCGGTCAGGTCCAGGCGGTGGGCGCCGGTGCGGGCCGGCTCGCCCGCGCTCACCGTCACCGTCGGGTCCGGTTCGCCGCCGTGCCGCAGGGCGAGCACCGCGTACGCGGCGAGCAGCGTCACCTCCGGCGGAACGTCGTGCACCCGGCTCAGGTCCGCGAGCCCCTCGGTCAGTCCGTCGGGCAGCCGGACGGTGCTCCCGGTCGTCGCGGGGTCGGGGCGGTCGGCCATGGCCATGGGGCTCCTTCACGTGTCGAGTCGGGGACCGGGCGCGCCGGAGGGGACTCGGCACCCGCACACCGCACCGCATCACCTCGCTGGAACCGCGGGTCGGGCGACGACTTCCTCCGGGCCGGAACGTCGGAACGGCCGGGGAGCGGTACGAGGGGGTGAGCATCGGCCGGAAGCAAGTAACGGCGAGGGCCCGGACATTCGTCAAGGCCGGCCCATTTCCACCGGCGGGCGGACAACTGACAGCCGCTGGCAGTTGCACGGACGAGGTCGCGCACGCCGTCCGGGTCCACTGCCGTGCCGCTGCCGACCGGACCGGCCGGGCACCCTTCACCTGCGGGCGGAAACGGCGAGCATAGGGGAATTCCCCCGCGAATTCCATCGGCGTGCACCGCACCCCCGCCGCTCGATCCGACGGCCCTTGACAGCGCCTCGGCCCGTGATGAGTCTGGGCCGAATGGATGAGCCGGTCTTTTCGGTTGGCAACGTTCGCGACGATCCGCTCTGGCATTCCGACGACTGGGCCGCATTCAGCCGGTTCTGGGAGGATCTGCCACTCGACGCACACATGGGGGACGGGGGGACGTATCGGCGCCGGAAATACGCCACGATCTCGCACGAACTCGACGGCGGCGCGGTCCGGCGGCTCGACCACGAGGGCTTTCTGCAGAGCAAGGCGATCAACCGGCTGAACGGCGGCGTCGTCCGCCGGTTCGAACCGGTCGACCCCGGGCTGCTGGACACCGTCGTGGTCCGCCGGCTGCTGGACCGCTTCGCCGGGCACATCGCCCGGACCGCGCCCGGTGACCGGCCGGCACCCGCGATCCGCCGGGTGAACATCCACCAGCACCGGATCACCGCGTCCGGGACGGAGCCCGGGAACCCGACCCCGGAGGGCCTCCACCGGGACGGCGTGGAGCACATCGTCATGATGCTGGTCGCGCGCCGGGGCGTCTCCGGCGGGTCCAGCACCCTGTACGACAACTCCGGCACGCCGGTGCTCACCCACACCCTGACCGAGCCGGGCGAGTTCATCTTCCTGGACGACCGCACCTGCCTGCACTCCGCGTCGCCGGTACGGCCGGCCCCACCGGCCGTCGAAGGGCACCGCGACATGTTCTTCCTCGAATTCTGCTGACCCAGCGCCCCACGCCTTCGACGCCCTGCCCTCGAAGCCCTGCCCTCGAAGCCCTGTCGACGGAGACCGAAGCCATGAGCCCCGCACACCCCACGCCCGCCCCCACCACCGAGCTCGTCCGCGGGATCTGGTGCGAAGTCCTCGAACTGGACCGGGTCGACGACGAGGAGAGCTTCTTCGCCCTCAGCGGCAGGTCCGTGGACGCGCTCCGGCTGGTCAACCGGATCCGGAGCGTCTTCGGGCTGGCGATCAGCGTCCGGACCGTGATCGAGGCGCCGACGGTGTCCCGGCTGACGGAGGCCCTCCGGTCGGCACCGCCCGCCCCGCCCCGGCCGAGCCTGACGGAGGGCGGCCGGGCCTGAGCGGCCGCCGACCGCAGACGAGCACCACCGACGGGGGAAACGGGAAATGGACATCGATCACTTCGGCGCGCCCGGACGCTCCGGCCTGGACCGCGCCTACCGCGAGCACCTGGCCCGCGAGGGGGTCCGGGCGGAGGACCTGACCCGGGAGGCCGACCGGAACCGGCTGCTGCGGATCACCTACCGCGGGCAGTTCCTCCCCGCGCCGCTCTTCCTCTCCGCCACCGAACGGGCCGCGCTGGCGAAGGACCTGGGCACCGTCCACCGCCTGCTGACCGAACTGCCCGAGCGCAGCTTCGACGGTGACCCGGGCGCCCTGGCCGAGGCCCTCGGCGTGACGGCCCCGCAGGCGCGGCTCGCCCGCCGCGCCGCGTCCGGGCCGCCGTCGACACGGCTGGCCCGCGCGGACCTGTTCCGCGCCGCCGAGGGCTTCCGACTGCTGGAGCTGAACATCTCCAGCGCCCTCGGCGGGGCGAACAACGCCCTGCTCAACCGGGCCCTGCTCGGCCACCCGGCACTGGCCCGGTTCGCCGCCGACCACGGGCTCGGCTACGTCGACACCGTGCAGCACCTCGTCGCGACCGTCCGGGCCGAGTGCGGTCCGCCGCACGAGCGACCGGTGGTGGCGCTGGCCGACTGGCCGACGAGGTTCGCCGCGTACGAGCTGTGGCTGCACGTCTTCGCGTCGCTCCTGGACGAGGCGGGGATCGAGGCCGTGCCCTGCCACGTGGGGGAGCTGGTCGAGCACTCGGGCCGGCTGGAGGTCCACGGCCGGCCGGTGGACGCCGTGCTGCGGATGTTCCTGATCGAACAGGTCCGCACCCCGCAGGACGAGGCCCTGCTGGAACCGCTGCTGCGCACCGTCGAGTCGGGCGCGGTCCGGCTGATCAGCCGGCTGGACGCCGAGCTCTACGGCAACAAGGGCGCTCTGGCCCTGCTGTCCGACGACCGCCACCTCGACGTCCTCGACGCCGCCGAGCGCGCCTGCCTGGACCGCCTCCTGCCGTGGACCCGCTTCCTGCGGCCGCGGGTCCGCCTGCCGGACGGCTCGACGGGCGACGTGGAGGCCTACGCCCGGGCCGAGCAACGGGACCTCGTCCTCAAGCCGGTGCTCTCCCACAGCGGCATCGGCGTCGTGCCCGGCTGGACCGTCCCGCCCGCGGAGTGGCTCGACCGCATCCGACGGGCGGTCGGCGGGCCGTACGTCCTGCAGCGGCGGGTGGCGCCGGTCCCCGACGTGTTCCCGACGGCGGACGGCGGCGAGCGGGCGTTCCACGTGAACTGGGGGGTGTTCGTCACCGACCCGTCGGTCACCGGCTCGGACGGGTACGGCGGCTGCTACCTGCGGGCGAGCACCGACCCGCAGGTCGGAGTGATCAAGGAGGCCGCGGGCGGGTGGGTCGGCTGCGTGTTCCACCAGGAGGCCTCCCCGGGCGGCGACGCGGCCGACCGGCCCTGATCGACCCGGGCAACCATTCGCATTTTATTCCCCCAACACGCCGAGATCTTCCCGTGATATCTCCGGGCCCGCGCAACCCGCGCGATTCGCCCGAACTCGACCTGCCGGATCATGCCGGTTTGGCGGCGAAATTTGCTGGGTATCCGTCGTCACTCCCCGCCGACGCCGCCCACCGGCGCAAATCACGTCCGGCGCCGCCCGGCGTCGATCTCTCTTGACATGTCTATGCCCCCCAAATACGCTCCGATAAGGAGGTGAATCACGCCCGGAGGCCCCGGAAGTTGCCTCACTTTTGCCGCAGGTCGCCCCAACCGACTTACGGCCGGCATTCGAGCAGAATAAACCACCGATTAACGTCCCCTGCGGTTTCCACTCGTCCTGTGAAGGTGAAATTGCTCAGCGAAGGGCGTTCGACCCCCACGACAGACAGTGCCGTACTGATCGCTCGCCGTTCCTGGAACATGACGGTGGAGACCGTCCGGATCGACCGGCTCCGGCCGGCCGACTCCCCCCGACTCGACGGCGAGGACCCCGACCACATCCGACTCCTGGCCGAATCCGACGCCGCCCTCCCGCCGATCCTGGTGCACCGCGGATCGATGCGGGTCATCGACGGGATGCACCGGCTGAGGGTGGCCCAGTCCCGCGGTGACTCCGAGGTACCCGTCAAGTACTTCGACGGCACCGAGTTGGAGGCGTTCATCCGCGCCGTCCAGCTGAACGTGACCCACGGACTGCCGCTCTCCCTCTCCGACCGCGAGTCCGCCGCCACCCGCATCCTCGCCTCCGGCGGCAGCTGGTCGGACCGGGCGATCGCCCGGATGACCGGCCTCAGCGCCCCCACCGTCGCCCGGATCCGAGCCCGCTCGCGACCCGACCACCGGCCCGAGGACCAGGCCAGGATCGGTCGCGACGGACGGGTCCGCCCCCTGAACAGCTCGGCCGGCCGGCTGCGCGCCGGCGAGATCATCAGCGCCGAGCCGCACCTGAGCCTGCGCGAGATCGCCAAGCGCGCCGGGATCTCCGTGGGGACCGCCCGGGACGTCCGCAACCGCCTCGGCCGCGGCGAGGGCCCCCTCCCGGCCAGGTTCCTACCCGGCTCGCGCCCGACCACCGGCGCTGCGGCCGGACCGCTCGACCGGACCGCGGCCCCCGCCACCGGCCCCGACCCGATGGACGGGTCCTACGTCTCCGACCTGACCAGCCTGCAGAAGGACCCGTCGCTGCGCCTGACCGGCAGCGGCAGGTTCCTGCTCCGCTGGCTCAGCTTCCACGCCATCAGCCAGGAGAAGCGCGCCAATCTCATCAGATCGCTACCGGCCCACAACAAGGCCCGCATCGCCTACATGGCGAAATGCTGCAGCCGCTGGTGGGCCGAATTCGCCGACGACGTGGAACAACAGCAGGAGTGCCGGGACATTCCGAGGACCGGCTGACCCGGCCCTACGGGCGTCCGGAAACAGACCACCGCGCGGCTCCGAAGTCGGTGCCGCGCGGTGGTCGTCGTACGCGCGGTGGTCGTCGTACGCGCGGCCGGCGTGAGGGTCGCCCGCGCCCGACGGCTCCCGCCACCCGGGGTCGACGGGCCCGTCCGCCTACTTGCGGCGGCCGAAGATCCGCTTCGCGGCGTAGATGATCCCGAAGATCAGGAGCGCGAAGAACAGCACGATCAGGATGATCACGACCAGCAGGAACTTGCCCAGCTTGGCGAAGAAGCCCTTCTTCTTCTTGTCGTCCTTGGCCGCGAGGTGCGCGGCGTCGGCGCTCGACGGGGCGACGGACGAGGCGACCGACCGGGTGCCCTGGGCGGCGGCGCCCGCGGCCGGGGCGGCGGGGGCGGGCGCGGCGGCCGCGACGGTTCGGGGTGCGGCCACCGCCGTCGCGCTCGACGCCGCGGCGGTCAGGCCGACGGCGGCCAGCAGTGCCACCAGGGCGCCGGCTATCGAACGTGCGATCCGGTGAGTCATCGTGCTCCTCGTACGGGTTCGGGGCTGCGCGGGCGAGCCCGGTCAGCCAATTCTCATGGTCTGACCAGGTGGTTTTCTCATCCGCGCCTAGTATGCTCCACTGAAGTTCTACAGCGGTGTAAAAGTTTAGCGACGGGCCCCGCCCGGATCGGCTCCGGCCCCGAGCCACGCAAGCCCACCGCTCCGACGGGGGTTCCGTGGCAACTGTGGAGGATGACGACGTGCCTGGCCGCAAGGGTTCCCCTGACGCCGAAATTTCGCCGCGCCGGGCGGGCGGACGCCGGGCGGCGGGCCGAAGCGCCGCTCCGAACCGGGGCGAGAAGGACACAGCAGACATAGCGGACGGCCGCCCGGCGGGCCGGGCGAAGAAGAAGCCCAAGCGCAGCACCAAGGAGAAGGTCCTCTGGGTGACCGCCGGCTGCACCGCGCTCGTGCTCCTCGGCGGCGGCGCCCTCTACTACCGCCTGAACAGCAACCTCTCCACCTTCGACCGCGACGCCGTCAGCAAGGACCGTCCGGACGCCGCGGCCCCCGACGCCCAGGGCCGCACCCCCGTGAACGTCCTGCTGATCGGCTCGGACAGCCGCGGCAACGGCAACAGCGACCTCGGCGGCGGCGGGGACGGCGGCGCCCGGTCGGACACCGCGATCCTGCTGCACGTCTACGCCGACCACAAGCACGCCGTCGGCATCTCGATCCCCCGCGACTCCCTGGTCACGATCCCGTCGTGCAAGCTGCCCAACGGCAAGTGGACCAAGGAACAGACCAACGTGATGTTCAACAGCGCCTTCTCGGTGGGCGACACCGAGCAGGGCAACCCGGCCTGCACCCAGAACGCCGTCGAGAAGCTCACCAACCTGCGCGTCGACCACACCATCGTGGTGGACTTCAACGGCTTCGCCTCGATGACCAAGGCGGTCGGCGGCGTCGAGGTCTGCCTGCCGAACGACATCCACGAGGGCGACCTCAACCCCAACCTGGGCCACAAGGGCAAACTGATCTTCGCCAAGGGCAAGCAGAAGGTCGAGGGCCAGGCCGCGCTCGACTACGTCCGGGTCCGCCACGGCATCGGCGACGGCTCCGACATCGGCCGCACCAAGCGCCAGCAGGCCTTCCTGTCCTCCCTCATCAAGCAGGTCAAATCCCGCGGCATGGACCCGACCACCCTGCTGCCGCTCGCCGACGCGGCCACCAAGTCGCTGACCGTCGACCCCGACCTCGGCTCGGCCGCCAAGCTGCTCGACTTCACCATGTCCCTCAAGGACGTGGACCTGCACGACGTGAAGTTCCTGACCACGCCGTGGCGCTACGAAGGACCGCGGGTCGCCCTGGTCCACCCCGACGTGGACCAGCTGTGGGCCGCCCTCAAGGCCGACCGCACCATCGACGGCCAGGACGCGAGCGCACCCGCCGGCGGCTCCACCCCCGCCGCCGAGGCCACGCCCACCCCGACCGCCACCCCGGACGCCAAGGCCGCCGAGATCAAGGTCTCCGTGCTCAACGGCACCGGCGAGGCCGGGCTCGGCGGCAAGGCCGCGGAAGCCGTCAAGGGCGCCGGGTACACCGTCACCACCGTCGGCAACGCGACCGGCAAGGCCCGCGCCACCACCGTCGTCGAGTACGGCACCGGCGAGCGCGGTTCGGCCGAGGCGGTCGCCAAGCTGTTCCCGGGCGCGAGCGTCCAGCCCGGCAGCCGCGGCATCAGCGTCGTCCTCGGCCACGACTTCGCCGCCGCCAACCCGGCGACCGCCGCCGCGGGCGCCACCCCGGCGCCGCTGCCCACCAGCGTCAGCGGCACCGCCCGCTCGGCGGACGACGACCCCTGCGCCAACGTCTCGTACGGCTGAGCCCGCGGGCCCACCCCGCGCACACGGCCCGCCCGTCACCCGACGGCGGGGCCCGTCACACGACGGCGGGGCGCACCCGGACCGACCGGCCCCGGGAACGCCCCGCCACCCGCACCCTCGACCGCGTCAGCGTCTCGCCCCGCAGGACGGGCAGAACGCGGCACCGTCCGGGACGTCCCGGTGGCAGCCCGTGCACTGGACGGGCTGCGCCAGGCGGAAGCCGCAGCCCGGACAGAACGGCGTGCCGTGCGTCTCGGTCTGGCACTGCGGGCAGACCAGCTGACGCGGCGTGTTGACGTCGAACCCGGCACCGGACTGCTGACCGGCCTTGTACGCACGGTCGGTGACCGCGTCGTTGAGGCCTCGGTGCTGCGCCGCCTGCGCCTCGGCCGCGGTGTCCGGCGCACAGTTGAAGCAGAGGCCCTGCGCCGGGTCGAAGCAGCGGCCGCAGACGTAGTGGGTGCACCGGGCGCAGCGGTTGAAGTGCGTCTGGGCGTTGGCGATCGCGCGCTGGAAGGCCTCGTCCCGCGAGGTGCCCCAGGTGTGGCCGGCCAGGCCGTCGGCGGCGTTGCTGATGGTGTTGGCGCTGCCGCCGATGAGGTTCCAGGCCGCGCTGACGCCCTTGCCTATCCATCCGGCCACCTGACCGGTCCGGAACGCCTCGAACGGTGAACGCCAGGTGTCCGAGCAGCGGTAGCAGTAGAACTCGAACTGGAAGCCCGCGCCGGTGCCGTGCTGCTCGCACAGGTCGCGGTAGTTGTTGCTGAAGTAGATCTCCGAACTCACGTCGTCCTCGGTCCGTGAAGTGGCCTGTCGGCGGTCGCTCCCAGGGACGACCGGGCGTCCCGAACGGTTCCGCCACAATCCCCGGCCCGAACGCTCACATCCCCGACACCGGCAGCAGCAACACCCGTGCCGGGTCGAACCGTTCCCAGCACGCGGGCCGACCGCTGCGGCCGACCCGCAGGCGGCACCAGCGCCGTCCGGCCGCGTCCTGCCACCAGCCGCTGATCCGGCCGAGTGCCCAGCTGCCGTCGCCGAGGTCCACCTCCACCGGCTGGTACACCCACCGGACGTCGTGCGCCGCCGGGTCCACCCGGCCGTCCCGGGGCTCCCGGGCGTCCACGACCTCGTGGCCGTCCCGGACCTCGTGGCGCTCCTGGCCGTGCCGGACCTCGTGGCCCTCACGGCCGTCCCGGCACTCCCCGTCGACCGGGCCCTCACGGCCGTCCCGGTCCGCGGTCTCCCCGGCGCTCCGGGGACCGCACTGACTCTCCATCACGGCTCCGCCTCCCGACCCGGCCTCGGCCGCGGCGGTCACCCGGTGCGGGGCGGCCGTCGCGACCGGGGTGCAGCACACCTCCTGGACTCTACAGGCGTGTAGAGAACGGCGGGAGGGGTTCCGCCGAAGCCGATCGACCCGATCCGGCCGTGGCAGGGCCGGATCGGGTCGGGGTCGGGTCGGGTCGGATCAGGTCGGATCGGGTCAGGACGGATCAGGATGGATGGACCGGGCCAGGACGGTCCCACCGGGTCACACCGGGTCACACCGGGTCACACCGGGTCCGGCCGCTTCGGGCCGGACCGTTCCGGCGCGGGCTCAGCGTCCCTTGCGGGCAGCCCGTCGACGCCGCCACAGCGCCACCGGCACGACCCCGGCCAGCGCGAGCGCCGCCGGCGCCGGCGGGGCCTCGACCGGGGCTCCGGCCGCCCCGGCCGGCACCTTGTCGAAGGTGTCCGGCACCGGCAGGGTGGACCAGTCCGACAGCGGCCACGCCACCACGAAGGCCCGGCCGACCACGTTGTCCACCGGCACGAAGCCGTCCCCGGTCACGTTGTGGTGCCAGCGGGAGTCCCGCGAGTTGTTGCGGTGGTCGCCCATCACCCAGAGCTTGCCCTTGGGCACGGTGATGGTGCCGACCGGGTCGTTGTCGCACGGCGTCGAACCGGGGAACAGGTACGGCTCGTCCAGCGCGACGCCGTTCACCTTCACCGGGCCGCCCGCGTCGCACTGCACGGTGTCCCCGCCGACCGCGATCACCCGCTTGATCAGGTCCTTCTCGTCCGCCGAGGGCATCAGGCCGACGGTGCTCAGCGCCCTCTGGACGGAACCCGTGAAGGAGTCGCCGTAGGACGTCGGCGCGCCCTCCAGCCAGCCGCCCGGGTCGCGGAAGACCACCACCTCCCCGCGCTCGGGCTTCGCGCCGAACCACGGGGTGAGCTTGTCCACCAGCACCCGGTCGCCGATGGCCAGGGTCTGCTCCATCGAGCCGGAGGGAATGGAGAAGGCCTGCACGAAGAAGGTCTTGATCCCGAGCGAGAGCAGCAGGGCGATCACCAGCAGGATCGGCAGCTCCTGCCAGAACGGGCGCTTCTTCCGGGGCTGCTTCGTCCCCTTGTCCGGTTCCTCCCCCGCGACCGGCCCCGGGGCCGGACCGGGGGCCTGACCGGGGGGCGTGACCGGGCCCGGGCCGGGGGCCGCGTTCGGAGCCGTCGCCGGGCCCGCGCCCGCACCCGGGCCTGCCCGGCCGTCCCCGGCCCGGTCGCGCTCCCCGGCTCCGCCGCTCTCGCCGGACTCCGCGCTCTGCTGCACACTCATTTCCTCGGCCCCTCCCGACGGCCCGACGGGAGTCACCACGAAGACCCCCTGTCAGGAACGAACCTACCGAACAGAGGTTCCCGGGCGCGCCCTGACGTGCATGCGCTCTCCCTGCGGCCCGAAGAGGCTGAGGAACTCCACCGGCTGCGACCCCGCGTTACCGAACGCGTGCGGGGTGCGGGTGTCGAACTCGGCGGCCTCACCGGCCGTCAGCACCAGGTCGCGGGAGCCGAGCACCAGCCGCAGCCGGCCGGACAGCACGTACAACCACTCGTAGCCCTCGTGGACCTTCAGTTCCGGCTCGGGCTCGGTGTTCTGGCCGGGCGGCACGATGTGCTTGAACGCGTGCATCCCGCCCAGGTGACGGGTGAGCGGAATGATCGTCTGACCGTTCCTGGTCACCGGGCGCGGGTGGATCCTCGGATCTCCGGTGGCCGGGGCCCCGACCAACTCGTCCAGCGGCACCCGGTACTCCCGGGCCAGCGGCAGCAACAGCTCCAGGGTCGGCTTGCGCTGTCCGGACTCCAGCCGGGACAGGGTGCTGAGCGAGATGCCGGTCGCGGCGGCCAGTTTGGCGAGCGTGGTGCCGCGCTCCCGCCGCAGGGCCCGCAGCCGGAGGCCCACCGTGGTGAGGACGTTCTCGAACTCTTCGTCGACCATGTCTGCCATGTGCCGGTACGGCAAGGGTGTTTGTCAATCCGGCACCTGAGTGAGGCCGCCTCCGCGCGCCCCTCCCGGCGATTCCCTCCCCCGCGCACCCCTCCCCGCGGGGCTCTCCCGACGCAGCCCACCCGGTCGAGCCCGCCCCCGCGGCCACCGGCCCCCGCACCCCCGGCCGGCCGACCGCTTCCCGTTCCGGCCGACCGGCCCCGGGAGCCTGGGAGCCCGGGAGCCCGGGAGCCCGGCACGACCGGTCAGGGCCGGCCGGACCGCCACACCAGGAACCCGTGCTCGTGCACCCACTGCCCGAACGGGTCGAACCAGTCGGTGAAGGCGAACAGCAGCACGCTCACCCCTCCGCCCAGCAGCAGGCCGATCGCCACCGCCGCCACCACGATCCGTACGACCGCCCGCACCACCCGGATCTCCTCCCTCGTCGGGTGGGAAGGCTGCCCGGCGACACCGGCGCCACCACCGAACGTCGTTGGAACGAGGCCGAGTTGTCACCGGCCGGTGAGGATCCGCGACGGTCGGCACGGGGCCGGCAGCCCGGCGTCCGGACGTCCAGCAGACACCGGGGCGGGCGTCCGGACTACCGGTACTCGCGCAGCCGGGGCCGCACCCCGATCGCGGTCAGGGCGAGCGCCACCGCCAGCGCGCCCGCCGCCAGGGCCGCCGTGGTGCCGTCCAAGTCGCCGTCGGTCTCGGCGACCGCCCGGTCCATCGCTCCGGAGTTGATCGCGATGGTGTCCCCGATCGCGTTGCCCAACTGCTCGAAGTCGTAGTTGGACTGCCCCTTCGAGAGCCCGGTGTCGAGCGTGACGGCTTCCTTGACCTTCCCCGCCGCGCGCAGCTCGCGGATCTTGCGGTCGGTCAGCTGGTACTGCTGGAAGGTGTCCAGCACGTGCTCGGCGGCGTCCCGCTCGCCGGGGAAGGTGATGTTGTGCAGTTCGCTGCCGAGGTAGCCGCCGAAGGGGATCACCGCGTGGTCGGCGCGGTGCCGCGCGGCGGCATCGGCCAGCCGGGTGTTGTAGTCCGCCAGGGTCGCGCCCTCGATGCGGGCGATCGCCTGGGTCTGCTCGACGAAGGTCTGCTCGTACGCGGCGGCGCGGGCCGGGTCGATGAGGTAGCGGCTCTCGTCGGCGTTCATGTCGAACGCGACGGCGCGGGCCCGGCTGAGCGCTGCCACCGAGTCGTAGGCGTTGCTCTTGGCGGTCACCAGGTGGTCCTCGGCCCGGCCCGTCAGGTTCAGCCCGATCACCAGCGCCACGCCGGTCAGCAGCGTGACGGCGGCCAGCGCCGGGTTGACCACCCGGCGGAATCGCAGCGCCAGGGCCCGCTGGAGCCCCAGCAGCGCGGAGAGGGTGACCAGGCCGACGGCGAGCAGCCACCACCAGCCGCTGCCCAGGGCATCGCGCTGCTGCTGGTAGACGCGTTCGACGGAGGCGTCGTTGGCGACGGTGACGCGGTCGGCCGCGGGCAGCAGTTGCTGGCGCAGCAGGTCGGTGGCCTGCCGGTAGGCCTCCAGTGCGGCCGGCGAGGGTTGGCCGGCGGGCGCCCCGGCCTGGTCCTCCAGCAGCTGCGCCCGGGCCACCAGGGCCTCGTAGCTGCCGAGCCGGTCGAGCACCAGTCGGACGGCACGTTGTCCGGCCGGGTCGTCGGCTGCCGCGCGGGCGGCCTGCTGGAGGTCGTCGTCGGCCTGGGCGCGGCGCTGCTCGTAGGTGTCCAGGGTCTGCTTGCGCAACGTCGTGTAGTCGGGGTCGGCGCCTACCAGGAGCAGGTCGGCGGCCTGGGCGTCCATGTCGCTGAGCGCGAAGTAGAGGTCGGCGGCGCGGGTGGCCTGTGGGGCGGCCCGGTGGCCGATGGCGTCGGTGCCGTCGCGGGCCCCGGCGAGCACGACGGTGGCGGTGGCGCCCAGGCCGAGCAGGGTGGCCAGGCTCAGCGCGGTGAGGCCGCGCACCAGGCGCGGGGTGGTCCAGTGCGCACGGCTGCCGACCGTCCGGAGGCGGCGGCCGAGGCCGCCGAAACCGCCGGAACGGGCCGGAGCGCCGCGCGGAGCGGGGTCCGCCCCCTCCGACGCCACCTCCGGGGCCTGTTCCTGCGAAGTGGCCGTCCTGCGCTCCGTGGAGGTCGTCATGACCGCACGTCCCTTTCCCCCGTGGCACGGTCTGCCGGGACGTCCGGACACCGGACGGTCCGGGCACACCGGATGGACCGGGCGCGCACCGGACGGACCCGAACGCAGAACCGTTTCTCTCTGCCGTTCTCTCTTCCGCCGCGCGACGCTAGTGCCGCGACATCCGCCGCACGGCGCCCCTGACGCCTCCTTGACGCCGCCGGGCGGCGTTCTTGACGCTTCCTTAGCGACCGGCTCCGGTGCCCGGCGGTCACCGGACCGCGCCGGACGCGCCCCCCCCCCCCCCGCGAGGCCGACCACAGCCCTCGACCTCAGCATCGACCTCGACCTCGACCGGACGTCAACAGCGCCCGGGGTGCCCGGCGTTCGTCCAGGTGAAGCAATTACGCGGCTCCGCCCGCGCCACTACGCTACGTGTCATGACTTCTTCGGAGAGGGCCCCCGGGCGGGGCACGGCGGTGGTGATCGGCGGCGGGCTGGCCGGCCTGGTGGCGGCCTGGGCGCTGCGCGGCCACGCCGAGCGGATCGTCGTGGTGGAGCGGGACCACTACCCGGCGGAGGCCGCGTTCCGGGCGGGGGTGCCGCAGGGCCGGCACGCGCACCTGGTGCTGGAGGCCGGGCACCGGGCGCTCGAGGAGATGATGCCCGGGATCAAGCAGGAACTGATGGCCGCGGGCGCGCTGCGGGTGACCACCTCGGAGGTCAAGTGGCTCAGCTCCGCCGGGTGGATGGCGGAGTACCCGGCACGGATGGCCTTCCTCTCGTGCACGCGCCCGGTGTTGGACCAGCTCGTCCTGGAGCGGGTCCGCACCGAGTCCACGATCCAGTTCCTGGAGGGCACCGACGTGGTCGGCCTGCTCGGCTCGGCCGCGGCGGTGACCGGGGTGAAGGTCCGCGAGCGGGGCCCGGAGCGCGGTGACGTCCGCGACGTCCACGCCGAGTTGGTGGTGGACGCGGCGGGCCGCTCGACCTCGGTTCCGACGTGGCTGACGGAACTGGGCTGCCGCCCGGTGCCCGAGGAGCGGGTCGACGCGGGCGTCGCCTACACCTCCCGTCTGTTCCACCGCCCGGCCGGCGTCGACCTCGGCGGCCAGGCGGTCTACCTGCAGACCAAGGCCCCGGACGCGCCCCGGATGGGCGTCCTGCTCCCGGTCGAGGGCGACCGCTGGATCGTCAGCCTCGCCGGGATGCGCGGCGCCGAACCGGAGCCGGGCGAGGAGGGCTTCACCAAGCACCTGACCGGACTGCGCGACCCGCTGCTCCGCGAGGCACTGCGGAACGCCGAGCCGGCGGGCGAGGTGCGCGGCTTCATCCCCGGCCCGGGCGTGCGGCGGCACTACGAACGCAGTTCCCCGGACGGGCTGGTGGTCGTCGGCGACGCCGCCAGCACCTTCAACCCGGTGTACGGCCAGGGGGTCACCGTCGCCCTGTTCTGCGCCCAGGCACTGCGCCGCACCGCGCTGCGCCACGGCGGGATCGGCCACGCCGCGGCCCGGGACGCACGGCGTGCCGTCGCCGCGGCGTCCAAGAACCCGTGGGTGATGTCCAGCTCCGAGGACGCCCGCTTCGCCTCCACCACGGGCGCACCGTCCGGCACCCTGCTCAAGCTCCAGCACCGATTCCTGGACAAGGTGCTGACCGGCGCCACCCGCGACCCGCTGGTCACCGCGGCCTTCCACGAGGTGATGTCCCTGGTGGAACCGCCCACCCTGCTGTTCCGCCCGTCGGTGCTCAGCGCGGTCCTGCGGGGCTGAGCGGGGCCGCCGGTTCGGATCCACCGGCCGCACCGGTCGGAGCAGTTGCCGGGCCGGTCGGAGCAGTTTGCCGTGCCGGCAGTGCCGGCCGGGCCGGGCGGACCAGCCTGACCCGGCCGGACCAGCCTGGTCGGCCGGGCCGGTCGGGGCAGTTGCCGGGACGAGCGAGCCGGTGCACCCTCCAACCCTCACGGCCCGGCCCGCTGTTGTACCGTCCAACCATGATCGGCTCCGCCCCGGTACGCCTTGCGACCTTCAACGTCCTGCACGGGCGGCAGCTCCCGGACGACGGCCGCCAGGCGACGCCGGCCTCCGACACCGTCACCGTGCACCCGCTCGTCGACGCCGTCGCGTCCCTGGACGCCGACGTGGTGGCATTGCAGGAGCTCGACCGCTTCCAGCAGCGGTCGGGCCGGGTGGACCAGGCCCGGGACCTCGCCGAGGCGACCGGCGCCGTGGACTGGCGCTACGCCTCGGCGTTCCACGCCCGTGCGGTGCCGGGCCGGAGCTGGGTCCGCGACCGGTCCGAACCAGGCATGCGGGTGTACGGCCCGCCGGGCACGGGGCACGACGGAGGGGCTCCCTCGCACGGCATCGCGCTGCTGTCCAGGCTGCCGGTCCTGAGCTGGCGGGCCCGGCGGTTCGGCGCGCCTCCGGTCGCCGTGCCGCTGCCGGTGGCCGGGCGGGCGGGCCTCACGGTGATCCGCGACCATCCGCGCGTGGCTCTGGCCGCCGTCCTGCGGGGGCCGCGCGGCCCGTTCACGGCGGTGGCGCTGCACCTGTCCTTCGTCCCGGGCTGGAACGTGCGCCAACTCCTCGCCGTACAGGGCTGGATGGCCGACCTGCCCCGGCCGCACCTCCTGCTGGGCGACTTCAACATCGTCGGCGCCGTTCCCGTGGCCACCCTCGGCGCAGCCGGGCTCCTCCCCTCGTCGAGGCCCGCGACGCCCCGGTCCGCCGTCCCGCCCCCGGGGGACGGCTGGCGCCGGCTGGCCCGCGTCCGCACCTTTCCGTCGCACCGCCCACTGGTGCAGCTCGACCACGTCCTCGCCGCCGGACTCGGCGCGCACCAGCCGGTTTCGGTGCGGGCGCCCAGGATGCCGATCTCGGACCACCGGCCCGTGGTGGTCGAGCTGGACCTGTGATCCCGTCGAGGTGCGGCCCACCCTGTCCCACCCGACGACCGGCCTCGCCCGGCCCGTCCGCCGGGCACGCGGGAGGCCCCCGTCCGCCGGGCGCATGGGCGAGCCCCCGCGTGGAAGGGCCCCCGCGTGGGAGGGCCCGTCAGCGGTGGCCCAGCACGTTGACCACCCGTCCGCTGGGGTCGCGGACGAAGAACCGCCGCACGCCCCACTCCTCGTCCTGCAAGGGGTGGACGATCTCCGCACCGCTCTCCCGCACGGCCGCGTAGGCCGCGTCCACGTCGTCCACCTCGACGCTCAGGTCGGGGACGACCGGCGCGGTCCTGTCCTCGGCCATGACGCTGATCTGCGCCGCCGGGCTGGACGGGGAGGCGAGCGTCATGATCCAGCCGTGGTTCATGACCTCCTCGAAGCCCAGCAGGCCGTAGAACTCCCGGCTCTCCTGCACGGCCTGCGACCGGATGTTGGGCACGACACGGCGAACGGCCATCGACGACTCCAGACGAGAGCGGACCTGTCCTGTCCCCCAGGAGTACCAGAGCGGCCCGCCCCGGGGCGCGTCACTCGGATACGTACCCCCGACGACTTCCCTGGTTCACCGACGCCGAGGACTGATCCCTGCCACTCGCAGCACAGGTAGCTGCTCGACCCGCCCGGGGTGTCGGCCGCGGTTCCACGCACCGCGAACCGCATGCGTCGCCCTTGCGTGCCTCCGCGCGAGTGGGACTCGGAGTCGTAGGGATTCTCGCCACCTCACTTGTCGGAACCCTGACATCAAGTCTGCTGATCCGATGAAAGGAACCCATTCGTGTCACCTGAGAGAATCCCGCAGGGAATCCCACGCCGCGTCCTGGCCACCGGCGTCTCGCTCTGTCTGGCCTCGGCGTCGCTCGCGCTCCTACCTGCCCAGGCCCGGGCGGGCGACGCCCCGGCTGCAGCGCGGTCGAACCGGGCGGTGACCCTCGCGCCGTTGACCGTCGTCGACGCGACCGGATCGGCCATGAGCACCGGTGGCAGGGAGCCCTCCATCACGGTCGACCCCTCCCATCCGAACCGGATCGCCATCACCCGGTTCGACACGACGTGGAACGGCGGCACCGCCGCCGATCTGCTCTACTCCGTCGACGGTGGCAGCACCTGGACCAACTACGCGTCCATCCCCCCACCGCCCGGCCTCGCCGACGCCGGCGCCCTCGCACCGGCCGACCAGAGCATCGACTTCGGCCGCGACGGAACGCTCTACGGCGCCTTCCTCACCTGCACGCTCAACACCACCATGAACGGCTGCACCGGCGCCAGAGTGGTCACCGGCTCGACCGGCGACCCGACCAGCCCCGCCTCCTGGGCCTGGCGACCCGACGCCACCACCGGCACCCAGATCACCAGCGGCAACCGGGTCTTCGCCGACCAGCCCTGGCTGCGGGTGAACCGCGACCGGGACCACGCGGACCAGGACGACGTCTACGTCTCGTACGAGGACCTCCGCAGCACGCCCGCAGAGGCTCGCGTCGCGGTCTCCTACAACGCCCGCCCGGTGAACATCACCCAGGACCAGTCGCCGGGCCCCGTCGTCACCGACACCAACACCAGCGGGGCCATCCGTCTTGCGACCGACCCGAGGAACGGCGCGGTCTACGCCCTCTTCCAGACCCAGACCACTCCCGGGACCCTCGGCGACCCGCAGAACATCACCTACCGGATCAACCGGTCGACCGACGGCGGGGCGACCTGGCCGCTGGGCCCGACGGGGCAGGGCCTCGCTGTGGCCACCGCCGACACCCACCAGGGCGTCACGTATAAGTTCGGCACGGTCAACGCGCTGCTCGGCGGCATCGACCACGCCGCCGTCGACCCGTCCAACGGCGACGTGTACGTGGCCTACGGCGCGGACGTCTCGGGCAACAACCAGATCAGGATGCGACGGCTCACCGACGACGGCCACGGCAGCCTCACCGTCGGGACGGAGTACAACGTCTCCACCTCGACCAACGCGGCGCTCCCCTCGGTCGCGGTGCTCGACGACGGCACGGTCGGTGTCCTGTACAC
Organism: Kitasatospora sp. NPDC059599; assembly: GCF_042735125.1. Taxonomy (NCBI): domain Bacteria; kingdom Bacillati; phylum Actinomycetota; class Actinomycetes; order Kitasatosporales; family Streptomycetaceae; genus Kitasatospora; species Kitasatospora sp. NPDC059599. The sequence goes on from NZ_JBHWCL010000003.1 coordinate 139,800, forward strand.
CACCTACGAGGGCATGAACGGCAACGGCTTCCCGACCTTCGCCGCGCATCTCGCCAGGAGCGTCGACCACGGCGTCACCTTCACCGACCAGGTCCTGAGGACGTTCCAGTCGGACTTCACCAACGACGGCACCGCGTACCAGCGCGTCCTCGGCGACTACCAGGTCCTCAGAGCCGTCGGCAACCGCTTCTACGGCGCATTCCCCGGCAACGACAACGGGGCGACCCCGCCCCTGCCGGCGCCGCCGATCCACGCGATGTTCTTCACGACCGTCCCGCAGACCACCACGACCACGTCCGCCTCCTCCGCCAACCCCTCGGTGTACGGCCAGCCGGTGACCTTCACCGCGACGGTCGCGCCCGTACCCGACGGCGGCACGGTGAGCTTCCGGGTCGACGGCAGCCCGCTCGGCGGACCGGTACCGGTGGACACCACGACCGGGCAGGCGACCTCGGCCGCCATCGCCACCCTGAGCCCGGGCCCGCACACCGTGGACGCCGTCTACGGGGGCAACGGTGACTTCGCGTCCAGTACCGCCACGACGCTCGTCCAGACGGTCGACCAGGCGCCGGTCACCACGACCCTGGTGTCCTCCGGCCCGTCGACAGCCGGCCAGAACGTCACCTTCACCGACACGGTCTGCCCCGCCGGCGGGAGCGCCGACCCGGCGGCCCCGCCCAGCGGAACGGTGACCTTCCGCGACGGCGGCACGCCGCTCGGCACCGGAACACTGTCGCCGGGCGGTGGCACCAACTGCGCCCAGACCCAGTTCGGCTGGGCCGACCTGCTCCCCGGAACGCACACCGTCACGGCCCAGTACAGCGGCGACGGCAACTACCTGGCGGGCCCGCTGGAGTCCGTCACGCAGACGGTCGGCTGCACCCGGACCGTCACCGGGTCCGTCGCGGGCACGGTGGTCGCGGGCAGCGGCAGCACCTGCATCGTCGATGCCACGGTCAGCGGCACGGTGCAAGGTGCCTCCGGTGGCTCGCTGTTCGTCAGCAACTCCACAATCAAGGGCAGCATCCTGTCCTCCAACGGCACCCGGCTCGGAGTCTGCGGCAGCACGATCACCGGTTCGGTCGCCGTCTCCCACGCCACCGGCTTCGTGGTGATCGGGGACCCGGGCGACGACGGTTGCGTGGGCAACCGGATCACCGGCCTGGTGTCACTGGCCGACAACCACAGCGGCGCCGAACTCATCGCCAACCACATCGGCGGCTCGGTCCAGGTGCAGGGCACGACCGGTACCGGCCCCTTCCCCGAGGACGACCGCGCCGAGATCGAGGGCAACACCATCCTCGGTTCGCTCTCCTGCTCCGGCAACGTCCCGCCGCCGACCAACGGCGGACACCCCAACACCGTGACCGGCCTCCGGACGGGCCAGTGCGCGAACCTCTGACCCCGAACTGAACCATGGAGAGGGACGGTTGCGTGGGAGGTCAGCCC